>JAILEJ010000186.1 GCA_024688095.1 Butyrivibrio sp. | reverse complement strand
GGGGTTTTAAAATACTTGGACTGGAATGTGATTGCAGGTGCCAATAAAACCTTTTGGGGATACAGTGATCTTACAACTGTAATCAATGCTATTTATACAAAGACGGGAAAATCTTCTGTTTTGTTCCAGATTAAGAACTTGGTTTATGCGGATGGTAAGCTTCAGAGAAAACGATTTGCGGAGTTTATTTCAAAAAAGAATAATGAATTGTTCGATGTTAAATATACTTTTCTTCAGGGAAAACGAATGGAAGGAGTTGTGGTAGGCGGAAATATAAGATGCTTGCTAAAACTTGCAGGAACAGAGTATTGGCCTAACATGGACGGTAAACTTCTTTTTTTGGAGGCATATGGTGGTGAGATTAGCCAGATAGCGGCGTTGTTTACACAACTTGAACAGATGGGAGTATTTAAACAGGTAGAGGGAATTATACTTGGAACATTTACAGCATATGAGAAGTCGAGAGCAACGCAAAGTGTATTTGATTTGTTAGCAGGACATATTTCAGAGACATTGCCTGTGGCTAAGACCACTGAAATAGGACATGGCACAGATTCTAAAGCAATTGTTATTGGATGCAATATGGAATTGAGGAACTAGATGGACGAAAAAAAGATTATTATCATTGGTTGTTCCGGGAGTGGGAAAAGTAAGAGATAAAAATTGTAAACGTATCTTGAATTGTAACGTAAATCGCGTTACAATAAACAAAAAGGGGTTGATAAGTATGGAGAAAACAGCAACACTCAATTTAAGAGTTAATCCTACAACGAAAAAATCAGCTGAAGATGTGCTATCACGTCTTGGAATTCCTATGTCTACAGCTATTGAGATGTATTTAAGACAGATTACGCTCACAGGTGGAATTCCTTTTAGAGTTTCATTACCTCAGGCACCGGATGCTATTAATGCGGATCTTATGACGACTGCAGAGATTCATACACAATTACAGGAAGGCTTTGATGACATTGAAGCTGGACGAGTACAGGATGCAAAGGCCGCATTTGCAGCTTTTAGAGAGAGCCACAGATGAGAGAATATCCTGTAAAAATTACTGAAAAAGCATTGCGTGATATGAATGAGATATACGAGTATATCGCAGGTAATTTGCAATCACCGGAAAATGCTATGGGGCAGTATAACAGAATAGCTGATCGTGTACTTGAACTTGGCTTTTTTCCAGAGAAATTCAGACTGGTAGATTTTGAGCCAGAACGATCACAAGGACTTAGGCAAATGCTGGTAGATAATTACTCGGTATTTTATGTATTCAAGGAAGAACTTGCCACGGTAACTAGAGTATTATACAGTGCCTCTGATATTGAAAAGCGACTGAAAGAAGACAATTAAATTCCGGTTGCACTTTGGTTGCAAAAATTCTTAAAAAGCAAAAGAATTGACGGAATAAACGTAAAACCACAACAACATATAGCTACAAAAGAAAATCAATCTCACAAGATGGTGATGCTTTTCTAGAGATGGAATAATCATAGAGTGGCTTAGAGGTCGGTATAAAGAATCAAGTATTTTCAAGGCTTGGAATCATGTTAAATAAACATGATTTCAGGCTTTTTTTGTGTCGTGATACCTTTTTGATACTATATTGTACTACCTAAAAATGCCTCTTGCCGCAAAAAATGGTAATGAATGATTGATTTACGACATTGTTTACGTCAAAATAATTGATGTTGTTTGATCTTTAGCATATAATAACTAGTGTTTGAATACGTGAGTTACATCATCAGGAGAAGTGAAATTATCGCTATGAAATCAGTTGTATTACTATATGAGACATGTTGAATATACGAAATTGTGGTTACTAACTTTTTTCTTCAGTGTACTGGACATGAAATAGTATTTGCTACATTGGATCTTCTATTGCAATAGGTAATTATAATCTTTGGCGTTTGATTATAGATAAAAAATATCAGCATAAAGGATATGGTAAGGAAAGCTGTTAGCGACTATGAAAAGGAAATTGGTGAGCATTTATTTAAAATGCCATCAGAGGTTTCTTCAAGTTTAGTTATTATAAAACCATAAAAAATTCATATATATAATTACATTATAATTCATTATTTTTCAAGGTTTGAAGTCGTATGAAATTACACGGCTTCAGACCTTTTTGTTTAGCTTCTTTTGTTTTTATATAAAGTGTAAAGAAATCAAAAATATAAAAATAAATTATTATATTTTGATTAAATATGTCTTGGATAACGCAAAAATTACACTATAAATGGTATGATTATAGTGGTAGGTTATTGAATATGACTTGTATGTCAAAGGAGAAAAATAATGAAGAAGGTACAATCTACGTGCAATTTCTGTGCCATCGACTGCAATCTTGATTTCTATGTAGAAGATGGTAGGATCGTCAAGACTGTTCCTACTAAAGGCTATCCTGTTAATGACGGGTTTAGTTGTATTAAGGGACTGTCACTTAGTAAGCAGCAAACAACTGTTAAACCAAGTGCACTTCCAAAGATAAGACAGGCAGATGGTAGCTTTAAAGAAGTTCCTTGGAATGAAGGCTTTAAGTACGTGGCAGATAAGCTTAAAGAACTTCAGAAAAAATATGGTAAAGAGAGTGTGGCTGGTATAAGTACCGGTCAGCTTACGTTGGAGGAATTTGCAATTTTTGGACATGTTATGCGCAATTTCCTGCAGACAAATGTTGATGGAAATACACGCCTTTGTATGGCTTCGGCAGCTGTAGCGCATAAAGGCACTTATGGATATGATGCTCCAGGCTTTACACTGGAGGATTTTGAATTATCCGATACCTTAATCTTTATTGGAGCAAACCCTGTTGTTGCTCATCCTATTATCTGGCAGAGAGTTAGAAATAATACTAACCCTGACAGAAAAATCATTGTTTTGGATCCAAGAAAATCAGAGACTGCGCGCAATGCAGACTATCATTACCAACTGCGTTGGAGATCTGATTTGACACTTATGTATACCCTGGCAAATTTAATAATTGAAAAAGATTATGTTGACCATGATTTCGTTGATAATCATACAGAAGGCTATGAGCAGTTTAAGGATTTTGTAAAGGAATTTTCTCTTGAGAGAGGAAGTGAAGTTAGTGGCCTTTCTAAGGAGCAAATTCTTGAGCTGTTAGAACTTATTCACAATGGTAGAAGAGTATCTTTTTGGTGGACTATGGGTGTAAACCAGGGCTATGAGGCTGTTAGAACTGCGCAGTCTATCATGAATCTAGCGTTTCTTACAGGTAATATTGGAAAGCCCGGAACTGGAGGTAATTCAATTACAGGTCAGTGTAACGCCATGGGATCCAGACTCTTTAGCAATACAACCTGTCTTTTTGCTGGAGGAGATTTTGCAGATGAGACTGAAAGAGTCCGCATAGCAGAAATAACAGGAATAGATCCTGATCATGTGGCCAAGAAACCTACGCTTCCTTATAACAAAATCATTGAAGGTATAAATGCTGGTGAAATAAAAGGTTTATGGATTCTCTGTACTAATCCAAGACATAGCTGGACAAATAATGAAACCTTTGCTGAAGCTGCTAAAAAGCTTGAGCTTTTTGTGGTGCAGGACATTTATGACACAATTGAAAGTGCAGAAGATTGTACAGTATTCTTCCCGGTTGTTCCAGGAATAAAAAAAGAAGGCACATATATTAACATGGAACGCCGCCTGTCTCCTATGAGAAGAGTCCTTGACAGAGACAAGAATGAAATATCTGATTATGAGTGTATCCTTGGTGTTGCAAAGGCTCTTGGTATGGGCGATGCAATTGCTAAATGGGAGACTCCGAAACAGTGCTTTGACCTTCTTAGAGAGTGTTCAAGAGGAAAAGGATGCGACTTTACAGGAGTTCATTGGGATGACCTTACAGAATCACATGGTATTCAGTGGCCTTACCCTGAGGGCAGGGAAAAAGAGTTATCAGATGAACAGAGAAGATTGTATGCCGATGGAAAATTCTTTACACCATCAGGCAAAGCTCAATTTATATATGAGGAGCCGCTTGAAAATCCTATTCCTGTGACCAAAGAGTTCCCTCTTGTATTTAATACAGGAAGAGGCTCTGTAGGACAGTGGCATACTCAGAGTAGAACAAAAGAGGTTAAGTTTGTTGAAGATGTAACGCTTAAAAAGGCGTACCTCTTTATGAATACCAAGCTTGCTAAAGAAAACAATATAAAAGAAATGGATGAGATACGTGTATTTTCATCTAATGGACAGGATGCAGTTTTTGCTGTTAAGGTCACAGATAATGTGCAGTATGACGAATTATATGCTCCAATCCATTATGTGGAATGTAATAAGCTTACTCCTTCAAGTTACGACAAGTACTCAAGGGAGCCTAATTATAAGGGCGGAACCTGTAGATTTGAGAAAGTTAAAAAGGAGGGCAATTGAATGTATCGAATCAAAATAGATAGAGATCGTTGTATTGGTTGTCTGACCTGCGTAACGGCTTGCGTTGTAAGTCATGAGACAGAGAGTGGAGACGCCAGAAACAGAGTTGTTATAGATTCAGAAACTACACCAGCACCTATATTTTGCAGGCATTGTAACAGACCTGAGTGTACATACACATGTATGACAGGAGCTATGCATAAGAACCCTGAGACAGGATTTGTTGAGTATGATAAAAATCAGTGTGCAAGCTGCTATATGTGTATTATGTCATGCCCATATGGAATTCTTAAGTATGACAGTATTCATCAAAAAGAAATCATGAAATGTAATATGTGTGTACATAGGAGCGAAGATGGCAAAACACCTATGCCGATGTGCGTTGAGAAGTGCCCTATGCATGCAATAACGCTTGAGGAGGTGAAAGAATGAGATATGTGATTATTGGTTCATCTGCCGCAGGAATAAATGCAATAAGAGAGCTTCGCAAAATCGATGACGAGGGAGAGATAATTCTTGTATCTAAGGACAAGAATATTTACTCGAGGTGTATTTTGCATCAGTATCTATCTGGAGAAAGAAATCTTGAGAGATTGAATTTTGCAGAAAAGGATTTTGACAAGGTTTATAACGTAAATTGGATGAAGGGAAGAGAGGCTATAAACCTTAAGCCCACTGAACATATTTTGGTTCTTGATGGGAATGAGGAAATAAATTACAATAAGCTGCTTATCGCCACAGGTTCCCACACCTTTATACCACCGATTAAAGGATTGGCTGATGCAGATAATTATATAGGCTTTAGAAATATTGATGATATTGAGGTATTAAAAGAGGTTCCTAAAACTGCCAGGAATATTGTTGTTCTGGGCTCTGGTCTGATTGGTATAGACTGCGCTACAGGATATCTTCACATGGGTGTCAAAGTTACACTTGTAGATTTTGCCGGATGGTTATTAAACAAACAGCTTGATGAAAGAGCTGCTAAAACCTATATCGATGCTTTTAAGGAAAATGGAGTTGAACAATACTATGGTGTTGGTGTAAATGAAGTTCATGTGAATGATGCTCACAAGATATATGAGATTGAATTAAGTGATGGAACAATTCTTCCATGTGACTATTTTGTAGTTACTGCAGGAGTTAGATCAAACGTAGAATTTCTAAGGGATTCAGGTCTTGAATTATCTAAATTCGGACTTGTGTACAACGAGTATGGACAAACATCAGATCCTGATGTGTATGGAGCTGGAGATGTTTCAGGAATGAGTCCTATATGGCCTGTTGCTGTAAAAGAAGGAATGGTTGCCGCTGCAAATATGGCTGGTAAAAAAGAAAAGATGACAGACTTTTTTGCAAGTAAGTCAACTATGAGTTTTCTTGGAATCCATACAATGTCTCTGGGAACAGTTACTCCTCCAGATGATACATACAGAGTAGATACCTATGATAAAAATGGAGTATATAAAAAGGTTGTTTCTAAAGATGGTGTTATTGTTGGAGCTCTTTTACAGGGAGATCTGGCATATGGCGGAGTTCTTCAACAAATGATTGCCAGAAAGATTGATGTCAGAAAGGTTAAAAAACCTCTATTTGAAATTGATTATTCGGATTTCTTCCATGAAAGAGCAAATCTAGAGTTTGCATATGATCTATGATGAGGACAGGGGGTAATGATGGCTGAAAAATTAAAAAAATTTCCAGTTCCTGTTTTACCGACATTTGTAGGTGCTTTAACATTAAGTAATGTTTATGGAGGTCTTGGTTATACATGGTTTAGATATCTGATTATGATCGTTGCTACCATAGTTATATTGACCTATTTTTTGAAGCTTATATTCTGTACTTCAACATGCATAGGAGAGTATAAGCAAACTGTCCCGTGTAGTTTGTATGCAGGGCTTAGTATGTGCATGATGATTCTTGGAAGCTTTTATTATGAAATTGGTCTATCCTTTGGTAAATGGATATGGTTGTTTGCCATTTGTGTTCATGCGGTGCATATATGCGTATTTACTCTTAATAATGTGATATTAAAACGAGATATTAATACTACAGTTCCAAGCTGGTTTGTTACATATAATGGTATTATGGTCGCATGTGTTACAGGTGGAGCCATGAATATGAATCCTCTTTTGAAGATCATAACCATTTACGGAATCATTATATATCTTGTTTTAATACCAATCATGATAGTAAGACTCATAAAAGTTCCGGTTAAAACACCCGTATATCACACTATGCCAGTAGTACTTGCTCCATGTAGCTTGTGTGTTGTAAGTCTGGTAAATGTATACCCGGAGCCAAATGCATTTTTGCTCAAATTTATGTATTTTTGCGTGCTGGCATCAATTGTATTTATTCTTATTAAGCTACCTGATTTCTTCTCCTTTGACTTTATGCCATCCTTTGCAGGTATGACTTTCCCTATGGCAATTGGAATCGTTGCTACAAATAAAATGGCGGCATACCTCCTGGCAAATGGTAAAGAAAGCGCAAGTGCAATGATTATGCAGTTGTCAGGTTTTCAGCTATTTGTTACTACGATGCTGGTCGGATATGTTCTACTGAATTTCCTTAGAATGTTATTGGGAAAAGAAAAAAGAAGTTAACTTTTGTATAGCGTTGATTATTAGATGGAAAAAATATAAGTGTCAAGCCACAGTTTTGTAATGATGTAGAAGTGTGGCTTGACTTTTTTGTGGCAGGCGTATAGTCCTACTTAATTTCTTTTTTATTTGGCCGTTCGGCGCATGTGGCATTGATTCACCCCACAAATATTTCAACGAAACAACAAATCCATACAAAAAGAATTACACTCAAGTATAGCTAATTCCATGCACTTACAACACTACCTACATGCCATACAAAAATAAAAAAACTTTTATAAGAATTTTATAATATAGAAATACTATTTATATATTTTTTTTGTATGATGTAAATGGCTAAACTTTTTTTCGTTTATTTTGAAAAAAAGATTCTAAAAAAAATGATGTGTTCAATCTGCTTGAACAAGGGGGTAATAGGTAGTGAGAAAACTTGTAAAGAGAGGCAACATGAATGAACGAATTGATACAGTCCTGCATAAATTTCGTTCACGAATGAACTCGTATCCACCAGGAATGTGCCCTATCTCCTTATATAGGTCACTTCTTCAAATTTCTATGAATCAGTCCTGTGGCAAATGTGTGCCATGTAGTGACGGACTCGTAGAAGTCGAC
>JAILEJ010000174.1 GCA_024688095.1 Butyrivibrio sp. | reverse complement strand
TGTTTTTTCATACGATTCTCTTTCTGTATTAAATATTTTTAAATCAGTTAACTTTCTCATAATAATCAGTGTCAAGCGAATATAAAATATCATTCTCATCCGAAGGAATTTCATCATAGAAATCCACATCATCTCTAATATCAGCAATTGCTATTTCTATTTTTCTTGCAGTTCCTTCAAAGGTCTCAGAAATAGTACTACAATCTGAATATATTTCTGATGCTTTATTTTCAGATACAGTAACAATAGCTTCAAAAGCAGCAACCTCTCCAATATGATCAGGATCATCTACCGCTATTGTGTTCCAGTCTTCATCCCAGAATAAAAACATCTCACCTTCAGAAGCAGATGTTTCGCCGGATAATAATGAATCCGGATACATTAAAGCCAAAGAATCAAAATTTCCTTTTACACCTGTAAAAGCTTCGGCGATATTCTGAGACTGTATAATAGCATTATTTTTATTTATTGAGTTGTCAGATATTATATGCGCTTTTGCAAACAACTGTATGCATACCGCACTTGCCAGCGAAAAAAACATAATGGCTATTATAAGTTCCATTAAAAATAAGCTGGACCTTGAATGCACCTCATGATTCATTATGCATTTTCCTTTCCACTTCGAATTGTAATATACATTGAAATAACATTAGAGTTTAATTCTGAAATATCTATCTTATAAAAATTATCTCCAATTTCATTTATATTAAAATCTTCAATTTCGACTATTTTCTGACCTGCTTCAGGAAGAAGATTCTGCGTGTCCTTCTTTGTTATAAGCTCTGTCAGATATCCGCCATAACAATATAAATATGTTATATATTCTTCTCCATCTATATTTTCAAGGAGAGTAACAGCAGTAATATCGTCAACACTTGCTATTCCAATCTCACCATTATTATCTGCCTGTCTGATTTTTTCTGTAACATATGCAAAGGCAGTTCTTTTACTATAGTTATTGTTAATGTTTAGAATGTTTTTTTGATAAATATTTGCTCCAAGTACAATAAGCAAAATTGAAGAAAACGCAAACAATAGAGTTAGCGCTGTTATAAAAGCTATATCGATTATATGTCGTTTACTTCGGTTTTGTTTCATTTATCTGCTCCATTAGTTTAAATTATGCATGTCGTTAAATCATTATTTAAGTAATATTACAGTTACATCTGGATATAAATTTGATGCAATAGGCTGATAATCAACGAAAAATGTATTCTCATCAAACGTAAGTCCATAATGGCTTTGAAGATACTCAAGGCTTGGAGGATATCTTCCTTCAAGAGAGTAGCATTGTGCAATATCCCTTGTGATCGCATTTTCAAGGCTCTGCTGCTGACGAATGATTGTCCTTTGACTGGCAACATGAAGCGAAACAATAAAGACAATAAATATGATCATCATTATTGAAAAATTAATCACTATACCAACCCATCCCGGAATGGATTTTTCTTTTTCATAAGAAAAACGATTACTCATATTTTTCTCCAACTTCAACTAGATTTGTGTATCATAATTAATCAGACTTCTATAGTGTTCTAACTTATCCGATGCTGGACATTATTCCCAAAAGAGGAAGTATTACTGAAAGAAGAACAACTCCTACAATAATTGACAGGATAATAACCAATGTCGGCTCAAGAATAGAAATAAATCTGTATATTTTCTTTTGTGTATCCTGTTCATATCTCTCTGCAATCTGCTTCATAACATTATCAATTGAACCAGAATCAAATCCTACTGATATCATTTTTGAGTAAAACGGATTAAAAATAGCAGTTTTATTTACAGCTTCCGGGAAACTTAGACTTTCTTCAAGTATCATGTTTTTACATTTCTGTATTTTTTCTACCATGACATCATTTTCTACAAGTTTTTCAACCATATTAAGGCTTTCATAGGTATCCATTCCGCTTGAAAGCATAAGAACCATACCGCTTGCAAACCTTTGAGTAGCAATGCCTTCGTAGATTGCTTTAGTCGGTCCAAATTTAACTGCAAAATTATAAAATTTCTTTTTTCCTGTCGATGTTGCGGTAAAAAATATAAACAAAAGACAAATTACAACAAGAAGGATTATTAATACAAATGAATACTTATTAAGCACATTTCCTACATTCAAAAGAGTCTGGGCAAAAGCTGACATACTTGTTCCAAGCTGTGAGAAAACCTGGCTGAAAATAGGAAGTACCTGAGTAATAAGAACTGTAATTACTACAAGCATCAAAGCAATCATGATCATAGGATAGGAGACAGCACTTTTTATACTTTCCTGGACGTTTTCCTCCTGATCATAGTAATCAGCTATTGATTCAAGTACTGTATCAAGATTTCCTGAAGTCTCACCAATCTCAATCATATTGGCTACATAATCAGGGAAAACACCACTTGTTCGCATTGCAACACTCAATGGCTCTCCCTGGGAAAGTACCTCATACATTGACTCAAGTATATCCTTCCCGGAATTATTTAGTCCCTGCAAAAGAATCTGAACACCTTCATAAGGTGAAATTCCTGCCTTCAATAAAAGAGAAAGCTCTCTGCATAAAATTGATATCTCATAATTTGTTAATGGTTTAATACTTTTCTTTTCGCTCATAATTGCCTCTTTTCCGCAGCCTTAGTATTTAAACTTCATCGTATAATTAGAACCATCGCCGATAAATTCCTTAAGTGATGATTCAGTGGCATTTCTTGCAAATGTCGGATCCATAAGTTTCCATTCGGTACCATCAAATTCTACAATTCCATTTACCCAGCCTATATCTTCAATGTATGTACTAATCCATGCATGATATGCTGTGCCTGCATATCCAACTTCCATTCTTGTGGGTATTTTCTGCGATCTAAGCATAGATGTCATTACTGCAGCATAATCAAGGCAAATGCCTTTTCCTGTAGAAATCACCTCGTCAATATCAGGAATATATCCACTCTGAACAGTTTCAGCCTCTTCGTAATCATATTCTATATTTGCAATACAATAATTAAATACATTAGACACCACATCCAGATCAGTATTTGCAGGATATGCAAGTTTTTCTGCTATTGCTATTGTTTCATCAGTACTTTCAAATTCAACATACTGATTAGGATATAGAAAAGGAAGATGAGATTCATTTAAAGTAACATCTATTTCCTGCGTAAAAGCCACTGCATACTGCTTACCGGTTATATTTTCATATACAGTTATAAGATATGTTCCATCTCCACCTGATAATGGAAAAACTTCCTGTTTTCCACCATCAACTGCAAGAGAATAGGTCGTTACTACCTGCGCAGGATCTGTCACCTGAAGCTTAACCTTTGCATTACTTCCAATGTATTGAATGATAAAATAACCCTCACCTATATTGGAAGCATCCATAACAGTTGTTTCGTTTTCATATACGGTAGTTCCTGTAGCTTCGGGAATCAGACATTCCGGGGTATTATCCCTTGAACCTTTTTCAGCAGCCATTACCTCTTCAATAACTGCAGCTGATTCTGCCGCAGGATCCTCTTTTCCACAACCTGAAATAAATGGAATACTCATCAGTAAAGAAATAGTCGCAGCGCGCTTTATGAACTTTTTTAATGTAATAATTTTTATCATGTATACATTTCCTCATAAGCACATTTTATTAGTATTTTATAATTATAACTATTACAACGTGGTAATAATATTTTAACGTATTTTTGTAATATGATAAAGTGTCTTCTAATAGTATATACGAAAATGTCAGAAAAAAAGGATTTTTATATTATTAAAAGACTTATTTAATGGACAAAATCCTAGTAAATTGGTATATTTTTGCTAATACAATATTAGAAAGCAGGAATCTGCCATTGGGCAGATTAAGAAAGTGTTATTTTTATGAATAAAAAAGTAGTTGTAGGTATGAGCGGAGGAGTAGATTCATCTGTTGCAGCCTATTTATTAAAAGAAAAGGGATATGATGTTATCGGAGTAACCATGCAAATCTGGCAGGACGAAAACCCA
>JAILEJ010000070.1 GCA_024688095.1 Butyrivibrio sp. | reverse complement strand
AGAGGCAAAAGGCCTTTCTTCTAATGATCAGAGCTTAATTTATAAACTCATTGTTCAGAAGAACCAGGGGCAAGGCGGCGCAAGAAACACTGGTATTGATAATGCAACCGGTGATTATATTATCTTCATGGATCAGGATGATCATATTGATGATGATTATGTGGAAATGCTTCTAAAGACTGCCATAAAGTCAGATGCTGATCTTGTTTTCTCTGGCTACAGGCATGTCAGAACTGATGGCAGTATCTCCGACGAAGCTGTTCTTTGCAATGATGATTGGTGCAGATTTATGAACATTACTCCCTGGGGGAAGATTTATAAGCGTAAGTTTATTGAGGATAATAATATCCGTTTTCTTCCCGTTCCACTGGGTGAGGATATATATTTTAATGTACTTGTCTACTCTCATACAGCTAAAGCTGTTCATACAGATTATGTAGGCTACAGCTGGCTGCTTAATGAAGCTTCGGTTTCTAATACTGTACACAGAAGACTGGATAAGAAGGCAAATATGCTGACTCTTTTCCGTACTATGGAGAAAATGGACAGTGCTGATAAGTGGATGAAAGATAGCACCTTTGAATTCTTCATCTTAAAGACTGGTATATTCCATATCCTGTATCTTGTAGGTTATGAGAAGACAAAGAATATAATCAAGTATAGGAATCTTTTGTTTAAATGGATAGGCGGCCATTTTGCAGGTTATAAGAATAATCCGCTTATAGGATTTGGTAAGCCAGTTGGCGAACGAAGCAATGTAAGATATGTTATCACTATTTATATGATGCTCCATAGAATGCATTTGGATGGAGCATTCCTAAGAGTTATGAATTTGGTGATGCATGTGATCAACAATCTTAAAAAATGATGTAAAGCACACCTGATTAAGTATATATATATATATATTTGTTATAAAGATAACTAATTTAAAAGTATATTTTTTATTACTTAAAATGTACATGATAATTGAATGTATTGTTTTAAATAAAAATTTAGGTTTTTTATATAATAATTATTTTCAGGATAGAGAGTTAATAGATTATGGATAAGAAATTAAATGTCTTAATATGTACATATAATGGGGAGCAGTATCTTAAAGAGCAGCTTGAAAGTCTTTTGCATCAGACTTATTCTAATCTGACTGTGTATATAAGAGATGACGGCTCTACAGATAATACTGTTTCAATAATCAAAGAGTATACTTCTGCTCATCCTGAGAGGTTTGTACTTATACCATCTTCTCATCTTGGATACCCGGACTGTTTCTGGGATCTTCTCTCAAGATGTCCAAAGGCTGATTTCTATGCTTTCTGTGACCAGGATGATGTATGGCACCCTAAGAAGGCTGAGGTTGCTGTAAGTATGTTAAGTGAAGTAGACAACACTACTCCTGCACTCTTTATCCATGACTATGACAACTGTGACGAAAATCTTAATGTTATGAGCAAGCATAAGCTTGGGGATACATCTGTCCTTACTGATATGAGCATTCTTTTCTTTACTTATGCCTCTGGCTTTTGTATGGCTATAAATAACAGCATGCGTGATTTATGCCTGTCACAGCATCCAATGGGTAAAGGTCTCTACCACGATGAGTGGTGCATTTGGAATGCTCATTTCTACGGCAAAGTAGTCTACTCTTCCAAGATTCTTACTAAATACAGACGTCATTCCAATACCTTCACAGAATATGGCAATGGCATCTCTACTCTTATATCTAACTGGATCAGGCGCGAAATTACAGGTCCTGAATTTGACCAGAAATGTGATAGAATCCAGGAATTTACCTGGACAGCAAGAGAGCAGATGCCAAGTGATGTTAATCACAAATGGCAACTGCTCTCTAAAAAAGGTTCTAAATTAAAAAGAATTTTTTACCCTCGCAGGCTAAGACCCACATGGGGTGGTGAATTAGCACTGAGGTTGTTGTTTTTGGTGCATTAATAATATACTCACTTCAAAAATTTCTCACATACACCACATAATCATTTTATTATTTAAGAATCTATTATTTATTTTTTTCGTATATAGTATACTCCCTCTGTCAATTCTCTAGCTTCAATTCCATCACAGGATTCTTCTTGAGCGATTCTTAATTCTTGTTTACTATAATTTGTAATAATTATTTTATTACCAGATGTATATATAGTATTTAATAACGGAAAAACAAATAATAAACCATGATATACTGCTTTAGATCTTACAAATATAATTCCAACAATTAGAAAAATCATTATATCAATCGGAATCCAATAATTATTAAACATTGTAGTTGCAATTGTTATTATCTGGGCAGTTATATATCCTAATAGCTGAATAGTTATATTTTCTTCTACATTGTCCTTTATCTCTGCTTGCAATATCTTTTCCATCTAGTTTTCTCCAAATATTTTATATCGACTTATTCTATAAGCAAACTCATCAACTCTCCCATATCAGTTCTGGGATTACATTCAACAGATGGCCATTCACTATTAACAAAGTATTCATTTATCTTCGCAGAATTTGAAACTGCATCTTGTATTTTATCCATACAGAACAAAAAACAATCACGATTTTTGTCATAATCAGGAATATACTTTTTTAATTCATTTATAACAGCATTTCCATCTGAAAAATGTTTAGTAGTATACTTAAAATGAATAAGAAACCATATTTCAAATGTAGGATTGGAAATAATAAATTTTATTGACATATTATCATTTTTACGAATCAAATTCCTAACCATGTCGGCCTTTTGCTGATCATTATCAATATCAAGAATTATAAACCCCAAATCACCTTTTTCTGATGAAAGTTCTAATTCTTTCCACTTTGCGCACATAGTTTTATATAACGATTCTGCATCAGTTTTACTACCAGCCTTAGCAAAACGCAAACTGTAATTATTTCCTTGTTTCTGAAAATTGGAAAGATATAATGTCTCTGTCTTATTTCTACCTTCTGCTATAACCAAATATACTGGCTTAGTTTTTCTCTGTTTTTTACCTCTCTGCTTTAACTCCAATTTCCGATTAGTCATTATAGTTCCTCCCCACATATATAAGGGATTGCACCATAACGTCCTAAAAGGTAGCCCTTTTCCACATTATCTGTTTTCCTAACCGACATCTCGTCTAAAGAATATAAATCTGATTCTCCTGTTTTATTATCCTTTTCTGTAAAGTAAATTTGATCTCTCCTAAATGTGGATAATGAAAGCAAAGCTGTATCATGTGTAGTAAAAATCAATTGTGCTCCTGCTTTATTTACATCTTTATCTCTAAACATGTTGATCAAATACTTTACAATAAAAGTATGAAGACTCTTATCAATTTCATCAATGACTATAACTATTCCTTTTTCGAAGGCTTCTTTTAAAAATGGTCCTAAAATAAAAAGCTGATTTGTTCCAAGCGATTCCTCGCCCAATCCTAATACATATGTAGAAGTCTCATTACCTTCTCCGATAATATGCTCTGTCCTAACTTCAATCTGTTCCATTTCATGCGATGAAGCTGTTTGTATTGGTTGCCTTATAAATGCCATATGTGAATCTGACAATCCTATAGGTATCTCTATATTTGCTCTTTTTACATCAATATTTATTTTTGAAATATTTATATCTGCTGCTTGCAATAATTCTTCAGTAAATCTTATATACTCGTCTTTTTGAGGACTCTTGTATAAATCCAGTGCTACATTTGTAAGCACCTGTGCATCTGTAAAAGTAACCATTTTTTCTGATAACCATTTATATGGAATTATTGTACTTTCCGTATTCCAATTAGTCGCAGTAGCCAGAAACAATTTATTTGGCGTATTAAATCTCACAAGTGGCTCCAATATGGACTTTTGAGACTTAAACTCATATTTTTCTTCAGACCGTTCAAATATTAACGAAGGTTTCTGAGTCTTATATTGATACAAGTATTCTTCTACAATCTTGGTAGTATCTGCAGAAAAACCATAAACATATCTATTTCCATCATCCGCCACAAATATAAACTCAAATTCTGATGGCTTGTTAGCTGTTGAATTATCAAATTTAAAAGGGACAACCGAAAAAATTTTCTGATTTACTTGCATATAATTAGAATTTTTTATCATATTTATAGCAACTGTCATTGCCTTGAAAAGACTTGTTTTTCCTGATGCATTAGCACCATAAATTGCTATTAGATTAGTTGCTTTAAACCCGTTTTTTTCATTAATATTTTCAGGATGTTCTTCATCAACTGCTGGATTCATCGACAAAACTGCCTTATCCTTAAATGACATAAAATTTTTAACTGAAAATTGAATAAGCATATACAAAACCACCTTTCTAGTTTTAGTATATGCTTATAATCTTGTTAAGTCAAAATATTTATTTGATTTTTGTGCTTTTTATGCAAAAAATGATTTTATTTTTAAAAAAGTTAACATAAACTGTTTTAGTGTGTGAATATGAACCATAGGAGCTTACACTCATCATTATTCTGAATGTCAGCCAAGAATCAATTCACTCCAGGCAATTCTCCTTTATCCTCACCAGCTTCTCAAACACATCCTCATTCCCAAGCACCACAATGCAGAGCTTTTGCCTTGCTCTGGTGATGTTCTGGTAGAACATTTTTTCAAAAAGGTAATCTCTGTAAGGATGGACCTTGGCATGTAGATCTCCTGATTCGGTATAGGAGAAGTAGTCATCCATTACCACGATGACATTATCAAATTCCTGACCAATGACCTGATGGGAGTTTGATGCTTCCTTGTAGGAGTAATAGTGGTCCAGTTTGCTGGGCGTATAAAGTGATTTTGTATAGGTTATAAATTTATATCCTTCACTTATATAAAATGTTATTATCCTGTCGCATTCTTCCTGGGTGTTGGCATATACCACGTCCACATCATCATATTCCATTGGCTTTTCAGGCTTATCCTTTAGCCTGCTTAGATTCCTTATAAACGAATATAGCTCTTCACTTGTTCTTATCTTGTCTGTAAGCTTTATTTCTTTGTACCCATCAAGTTCCCTAAGTTTCTCCGGAATATTTCTTTCCAAATCTGGTTTTGAAAGCACCTGATTATAATCGTAGGAAAAAATGCAGCTTTCTATATTTCCTTTTTTATATGCATCCAGTATTTTATCCAGATTTGTAGAGTACAGTCTCTGCGTTTCATCAACGCATAGCATATCTATGCTGCCTATCCACTCTTCTGATAGGTCTTTTGCCTCTATTATAGAAATGTTATTAAGCTTTTCATTTAAGAGTCTGTGGCCTTCGTTTAATAGACCGCTATGAATTATTCCTACTTTTTTATTCTCAGCTATTGTCCTTGCAATGTCATATAAGAGGAGTGTTTTACCTGTTCCTGCATCGCCGCTTATTCCTATAAGATTAGTTTCATAGGTTGATAATATTCTATTTTTTATCTCTTCCTGGTGGACATTCAGGTAATACTTTCCATCAAGGAACTTTTCTGTATCGTTAAATGGAGATATCAGGTAGTCCTTTGGGCGGAAATATTTTTCTATATCTTCGCTTATGGCTTCCTGCACCTTTTTAACACTATCTACGAGTTCGTCCATTGAGGACTCTTTTAACTCATCATCATATCTGTATACCCTGCTTGTGGTATCGTCTATCTTCACATAGGTAAAGCTGTAGATTTCATCTGATATATGAGCAAGGTAGTACCTGTTTCTTACAAGCTGCTTTTCTATCTTTTCAAGTGGTACCTCCTGGCTCTTAAGTTCAATATTTATTACAGCTTTTTTGCCCGCTATCTTAAGTAGATCAAACTCTTTGCCAATCTGAGGAATTGAGAATGAATAGAACCAGTAATTGAAGCAATACTTCTCGCAGTTCCTGTTAAGAAATTCCTGCGCTATAGCACCAATCATTTCTAATTCTTCTGATCTTACTTTGTCAATTTTCTCTTTGGCACAAAGCGATTGTATATACAATTTTCTGATGTCATCGCTTGTGTCTCTGGATATGGTGTATAGATTAACTGCCTTCATTATCCCTCCATGGTCTATTGTTTATATGGTTAATTTAGTATTGCCACTCCTATAT
>JAILEJ010000069.1 GCA_024688095.1 Butyrivibrio sp. | reverse complement strand
ATAAGGAAATCTAATAAAAATGAATAGAAAAATGTTAAGTATTGGGCATGTCCTAAAATTGTGTAAAACATTTTTGGGAATGTCCTGTGATGAGAGAGATACTTTTTATCAATATAAATGTCTATACTATCAGTTTTTTATAAAGCTTGCTCTGACTGGCGGATGCATGGCGTCGATAATGTATATAATTTCAGATTATCAGATAAATGGTTCATTTATGCCAACGCTTGTTCCAAGGTTTTCAATTCTGTTACCACTTATATTATTCTGGATTTTAGATCCGCGAATACACAACTATAAGTATTTGATATTTATGGATTATACGATCCTTATTTGTATACAACTTGCAACAATATGGTCAGTGTATTATTTGCAGGACAAAACCCATTTTAGTGAAGGCACAATAACGATGCACATTATATTTTTTACTGTGTGCCTGGCTTCAAGATTTAAAGATACATTATATACATATCTGGTTTTTTATTTTTTGATACTGTTTTCGTACTTTTTTAACCACTACGATAATTTGCCAATTATTCTTTCACTCAATATTCCATGTTCACTCGCAATATTGTTTGCACAGGGGATGCTTTCACTTGTAGCTTTGGATCATTATCTGATGCTTCAGAATCTGGAAAAGCTTACAGTCACAGATGAGCTTACACAGCTGGGAAACAGAGCAATGCTTGAGGATATTGTTGAAGAAGACGGACTTTCAATTATGAAGCCTGCGCTTGTTGTTATGATTGATATTGACCATTTCAAACAGGTTAATGACAAGTATGGTCATATGGTTGGTGACGAGGTATTAAAATATCTTGCAGAATATATGAAAAAATGTGTAAGAAGAGAAGACTATGTTATAAGGTTTGGAGGCGAGGAATTCTTAATCCTTTTGAACAACTGTCTTCCAATGGATGGAATTCATATAATCGAAAAGATCAGATCAGACATAAGCCTTGATAAGAACAGACCGGTACCATTCACAATTTCTGCTGGTATTAGTGAATACATAGATGATTATAATGATAGTGTAAAAAAAGCTGATGAAGCTTTATATGAAGCCAAAAATACTGGAAGAAATAAAACTGTTATGTATACTAAGAAATAAAAGAAAAGCTCCATGGCACATTAGTGTCCTGGAGCTTTTTATAACGTAGTAAATCGCTTTCCTATGATATAAAAAACGCTCCGCTATGGAGTTGTTCGCCTTGCGGAGCATGTTTCTAAAAACAATTAATTATTTCTTTGTTGTACCACCATAGCAATAGGTTACAGGGAGACATACAAGAGCAGGCGCACTTGCTCTGTCTTTGTTTAAAAGAATGTCGACTGCTGCTTCTGCCATCTCACGAAGTGGCTGTCTTATGGTAGAACAGTAATATTCATCGAAACCAAAATTCTTAATACCATCAAATCCGATTATCTGTACATCTTCAGGAACAGACAGTCCATTATTCCTTAAGTATTTCATGACCATTCTCGCAATAAAATCTGTATTGCAGAATATTCCATCATAGGCAAATTTTCCGTTTTTACTGTTTTTATCTATAAAGTCATGAAACTTGTCAGGATTTTTCTCATTGTCAAAAAGTCTAAATTCTGTATGCTTTATATCATTCGTTTCACAGTAACTCTTAAAGCCGAGAATACGTTTGTCAGCTTCACCCGCAACTGGTGAAGATTCGCCAATAAACAGAAGATTATTACAACCGTTTTCTACAAGCTTTTGAGCAGCAAGTTCTCCTCCGGAAAAGTTGTCGCAGGAAACGCAAGGAACCTTGTTATTAAATTTTCTGTCTATAATTACAAAAGGAATATCATCACTTATATCAAGATCAGGATTGTAGGTGATTCCAATTATTCCATCCACCTTATTTTGCTGAACCATATCAACACACTTCTGTTCAAGTGCAGGATCGTAGGTTGTTGTTGCAAGAAGTACTCTATATCCTTGCTTTCCAAGTATCTCACAGCAATAATCTGCCATAGATGAATAAAAAGGATGCTGAACATTAGGAAGAATAAGAGCAATAGTATAGGTTTTTGAAGCCCTTAGTCCCCTGGCATATTCATTAACCTGATAGCCAAGCTTTCTGGCAGCTTTCTCAACACGGACTTTATATTCATCTCCTACAGGCAGACCGTTGAATACCTTGGAAACAGTACCAAGAGCAACATTTGCTTCAGTGGCAACATCTTTCATAGTAGGCTTTCTTGTATTTTGTTTTTTACTCATAATTGAAGTCTCTTTTCTCAATAGGCTTTTTATTAGATTAATTTCTCATCAGAAAAATCGATCTAAATCAGATGAAATCACATGAAATATTCGTGAAAGGTTTCATCAAAAGTATAATAAACTAAAACAGATAATAAGTAAAGAAAGATAAGTATAAATGATTTAACTTGAACAAAATGCACAAAATGAAAAAGCTGTTTTTGTTTAGAACTAATGAAATGAGCTTAATTCTTGCGGACCGTATTGACATTTGATTTCCACAGTGATAATTTAAACTCACAAGTTGAAAATAACGTTTCACGAAAAACAAATGGCAAGAGAAGTGCCATTTAATTTTTTAAAGTTTATGAAACGTTTCATCAAACAAGGGGTAAAAGCAATGAAAAAGAACACAAAGTCACTAAAAATGAGAATAATTGAAAACTGGCAAATGTATCTGTTACTTCTTATACCATTCGTATTGACACTGGTATATAAGTACATACCAATGTATGGAATACAGATTGCTTTCAGGGATTTTAAGGCGAGCAGGGGAATTACAGGAAGCGAATGGGTAGGACTTGAATGGTTTAGAAGATTTTTTTCCTCACCTAACTGCATGAGAATGATAAAGAATACATTTCTTCTTAGTGCATATAGCCTGTTATGGAGCTTTCCAATACCGATTATTTTATCGCTTTGTATAAATCAGCTCAGGTTTAAGAAGCTTAAGAGAGTGACTCAGACTGTACTGTATGCACCACACTTCATATCAACAATGGTTATCTGCGGTATGATAAAGATTTTCCTTAGTCCATCGGGCGGACTTGTAAATCTTATACTTGGAACAAATGCAGATTTCCTTACTGAAGCAGGAGCTTTCAGAACGATATATATAGCTTCTGGAATATGGCAGGATGCCGGATGGGGATGCATCATCTACCTGGCAACACTTGCAACAGTTGATACATCACTTTATGAAGCTGCCAAAGTTGATGGAGCAAGCGTTCTTCAGAGAATTCTTCACATTGATCTGCCAGCACTTCTTCCAATGATAGTGCTTAATCTGATAATGAGTGCAGGAAGCCTTATGAATGTAGGATTTGAAAAGGTATGGCTTTTACAGACAGATCTTAATAAGGCAACTTCAGATATCATTGCAGTTTATGTTTATGAGCAGGGTATTGAAAATGCCAAGTACAGTTACTCAACTGCAGTCAGTCTGTTTAATACAGTAATAAATCTGATTCTGCTTCTTGTTGTAAATAAGATTGCAAAGAAATATTCAGATGTTGAGTTTGTCTAAGGAGGTTACACAAGATGAAAAAGGCAAATAAATTAGGATTATCAGACAGATTAAGTGACATTATTCTGGTAGTTATTTGTGTGGCAGTAACACTTATTGTTGCGTATCCGCTCTATTATGTACTGGTTGCATCAGTATCAAATCCATATGATGTTTACGCTGGAAAAACATTTTTACTCCCAAGTGAATTTACACTGGAAGGTTATAAATCAGTTTTTGCAGACGACAGTATTTTTACAGGATATTTTAACTCAATAAAATATACGATCATCGGTACAGTTTATTCAGTAGTTCTTCTATATATGGTGGCATATCCACTTGCTCAAAAAGATCTTCCCGGAAGAAAACTGATAAGTATCTTCTTTATAGTAACAATGTATTTTGGAGGCGGACTTGTTCCTACATATTTGATAGTTAAGCAGACAGGACTTATTGGAAACATGTGGTCACTCTTTTTACCAGGAGGCGTATCTGTAGCAAATATGATTCTTGTAAAAAATTATTTCCAGAACAGTATTCCCGGGGAACTTGTAGAAGCAGCACAGATTGATGGATGTACAAAGCTTGGAACACTTTTAAAGATTGTCCTTCCATTATCACTTCCGATACTTTCAGTTATGGTTGTCTTTAGTATGGTTGCATATTGGAATGACTGGTTTACAGCACTTATTTATCTACCAAACTCAGACATGGCACCACTTCCACTTGTACTTAGAAATATTCTTATAAAGAGTTCAGCAAGTGCAACTCAGGCAAGTACAATTTCGGGTGGTTATGCAGAGCTTAATAAGATGACAGAAATGATAAAGTTTGCATCTATTATAGTTGCAGCAGCTCCAATGCTTATAGCATATCCATTTGTTCAGAAATACTTTGAAAAAGGTATGATGGCAGGTGCCGTTAAGGGCTGATCGACAGAATGTTTTTTAGTTTATTTAGCAAAGAGTATTTTGTTTCATTTAATATTTTTGGTAATAATTTGCAAATTATATATAAAAGTTATTTTTTTCATCAGAAAAATCAATAACCTACAAACTTGTTTTAAAAAGAAATGGAGAGGGAACATGAAAAGGAAATTAGGAAAAACATTAGTAGCACTTACTACAGCAGTAACACTTACAGCTTGTGGAAGTACAGGAGCTGCAGATACAGCTTCATCAGAAAATGCAGACAGTTCATCTGAAAACGCAGAAGCAAATGCTTCAACAGACCAGACTGAGTTTAAGATCATGGGCGGCCAGTCAGCTCTTTCACCTGGTTATACAGATAATGAAGTTCTTAATAAGCTGATGGAAGAAACTGGAATAAGTATTGAATGGAACACTGTAAGCGATTCACTTTCTGAACAGGTAAATATTCAGATTGCAGGTGGAGAACTTCCGGATGCATATATGGGTGTTGGTTTTTCAAACTATGACCTTTCAAATTATGGTGATGATGG
>JAILEJ010000039.1 GCA_024688095.1 Butyrivibrio sp. | reverse complement strand
ATATTTATAAGTCTGCCTCTTGCACGTCCAGGTATTGTATCATTATTCTCATACTCTTTTATTTTATCACCAAGAGCTTCAATCTCTTTTTTCAGTCTTTCTCTTTCAGTATTAATTATTGCCTTTGCAAGAGTCTTGCCTCCGCCAGAAATCTTACCCTTTCCTCGGATGATGACATTTTTACAATTATATCCATCATTGTGATCAAGTTCACCCATGTTGAGAAGGCTCTGATAGCACTCCATCTCTTTTCCTTCAAATCTGCTATGAATCTTGGGAAGATAATCCTCTGGATTTTCACTTCCAAGTAATACAGCACCTTCCTCCAGATAGATTTCCATATCACTATGAAGCCTTAGTCCACCTGTGAGGAACTCTCCCTTTGGAAAAAAAACGCACTCACCCTTCTGGCAATCATCCAATGCCTTCTGAAGCGCTATAGTATTAATAGTAGTACCATCTGCAACAGCGTTGTATGGAGCTTTAGTAACATCAATTCTCTTTTTTGTAAGCAGAGTTTTAATGCTTATCGCTTCAGTATCAATCACCGCTCCAGCTCTGACTGTTTTAACCTCAACGCTGTATTCCTTATCAGCTTCAAGTCCTTCAAATGTATAATCTGTCTTACATATCTTTACTGCATCCCCATTATTAATAGATAGCTCATAAACATCGCCTTTTTCTGAACTTTCCATTTTTTCCCAGAAAACAGTAATGCTATCCTCAGTACATAAATATTCCAACTTAATCTTATCCATTTAGTAACGCCCTTCCTGAATCTCTAATGAATTAATTCAAAAAATAATCCCGGTTCACATCAATATTCCGCTCTTAGTGCAAGAAACAATTCTCTTACATCACCCTGAATTTATCGCACCTACCTTCTTATATTGTAAAAAATCTATCCTTCTAATTCTAGTTTTTCATTATTTAAAATATTGCATTTTCAACCATTGTATTCCAGATTTTTACTCTTTATTGTAATTGGATTTGACACATATCCCAAGTTTCTCGCTTCAAGGTCATGCTTTTTCATTTATCAGAAATTTTATTTGTGTTAATTGCTTAACCTATATCCTAGTTTTCTTACTTCAAGGTCTACATTTACATATTTCCTGTCAGATAAGGAAGCAAGCCCGAATAAAAAAGGCACCCCTGAACTGTCATCTTATCAAACGGCAAAGTTTAATTTTGATTATTTAAAAAAGCCTATTATAATATATAGTATTAAGATATGTATTATT
Source organism: Butyrivibrio sp. (assembly GCA_024688095.1). GTDB lineage: Bacteria > Bacillota > Clostridia > Lachnospirales > Lachnospiraceae > Butyrivibrio. The sequence goes on along the minus strand of JAILEJ010000039.1, from coordinate 5,275 downwards.
AAAACATACATTATTAAAATACATGTTCTTTAACATATATCCTAATATTTGTCAGTATGTTTTTATACAGACAATAATATATTAGACAGTAATTTTTTCTTACGGAGGGGAAATGGTACAACAAATAACAAAAAAGAAAGTTCATATATGCTTTGGCCTGACAAATATGCTCACTGTTCTGGCCATACTTCTTTTTTTCATAAGAAAAACGGATAATCTTCCACCAATATGGGCCTTTAATATAGGTGTGGATATGCTAAGCCTTTTTGTATGTATTGCACTTCTATTTAGCTGCATGCAGGACAAAAAGAATTATGATATGACCACAAATACATTTGCCACCCTACTTGTATCCAATGCTTTTGCAGTATTCTTTGATGAATGCTGCTGGATAGTAAATGAAAATCCATCACTTATAATTCTTAATAAACTCGCAAATGTACTCTACTACTCTAATGCTCCAATTGTTACTTTCCTGTTTTGGAGATATGTAACTAATGCCCTTAACATGGAAAGCAGGCTAATGCGTATTGCGGATAAATTGTTAAAAATATTATTAGTCCCAACAGTTTTATTATGCTGTGTTAATATGTTTTATCCATTATATTTCACCGTTGATGAACTGGGGGCGTATCACAGGCTTGATAGATTCTATTATTCCTATTTCTACCTGGCAATAGCAACATTAGCAATTGTAATAGGACTTATACGTTCCAAATCACCTGCAAGGCAAAAATGGATTGCCTTTACTTTTGTTGCTATCCCAATTATTAATCAGATTTTTACAGGTGCTTTTTATGGAATCTCCACTCAATATGCTTCAACTCTTGTATCAATTGTAATCATCTATGGAGTATTATTTGCTGATAGAGGTAAATCCCTTGCTGCTACGGAAAAAGAGCTTTCTCTGGCAACACGTATCCAGTCAGATATGCTTCCAAATATCTTTCCGGCTTTCCCGGAAAGGAAAGAATTTGATATATATGCAACCATGAATCCGGCAAAAGAAGTTGGTGGTGACTTCTATGATTTCTTTTTAATAGATGATGATCACCTTGCGATAGTTATTGCTGATGTTGCAGGAAAAGGCATACCTGCTGCATTATTTATGATGGTTTCAAAAATTCTCGTTCAAAACTTTGCTATGACAGGACGATCACCTAAAGAAGTCCTGAAAATCACAAATGATCAAATCTGTTCCAAAAACAGAGAAGAAATGTTTGTAACAGTCTGGCTTGGAATTCTAGACCTGACAACCGGAAAACTCATCGCTTCAAATGCAGGCCACGAATATCCTATATTAAAAAAGCCGGATGGTGATTTTGAACTGATAAAAGATAAACATAGTTTTGTTGTCGGCGGAATGGACAATGTAAATTATAAGGAATATGAACTCCAAATGGAAAAAGGTTCCAAACTATTCCTATATACAGACGGTGTTGCAGAAGCTTCAAATCTTAAAAAAGAGCAATTTGGTACAACCAGAACTCTTGAAGCTCTCAACTCTGTAAAAAATGAATCACCTGAAAACATATTAAAAACCGTAAACGATGCCGTTTCAAAGTTTGTTGGCGAAGCACCACAATTTGATGATCTGACTATGCTATGTATAGAGTATAACGGCAAATAATATTTAAAGCTTTATATAATCAAACAAAAAGCCCCGGCTAACGTGAGTATCATACCAGCTCACCATACCGAGGCTTTCCTTTTTACTAAAACTCTTTTTTCTATTATTTATGTAATTATCAAATCCGTTTTTCAGTTTATTAAATATATTCATATAATCCCCTGTGCCTGTTATCTCCATTACCAAGTCATTATATGATTATAACACATAAAAACACCCCATCAATCCTGATATGAGAATTATCCATAAAATCAACATTTTTAGGAAACGCATTCTGGATGATGAGGTGTTTTATTCAATATACTTTCTTTTTAATCAACTTTTTCATATTTAACTTATTATTTGAATTATTATTTAGTTTACTATTTCTCTATAGGTTATATTTATCTCTTTTATCTCCATTCCACTTTGTCCAAAATAAAATCTAAGGAAAAAGCTCTGGTCAAAAGAATTATTGGCTGTTTCAAATCTGACAGTCTTCCATTCCTTTTCATTTCCTATAAGATCAACTGTTGTAAGCACGTCTCTGTTCAAAAATACAGTGCATGAAATCTGTGCTACCTCCTCGCTTTCAGCACTTGCTCTGCAGATAAATTCAAATTCAAACTTACCAACCTTAGATGGCATAATATTAAGGAGCACATTACTGCCTTTACCTGTATCAAATACCTTTCCATCAACTACTGTATCACTATCAAGTTCAACATCTATCGGATCTAGTACCATGTTATCAGTTTCATCTACAACTTCCGCAAGCCTCTTATCCAGCTCTGTTTCTCTACCTGCAAATCGCAGGAATGAAGGCGTCGTTATAAGATATTTGCAAATATTTACAGCAGCTCTTTGAAGCTCGCTTCGCTCTATCTTTCCTGACTTAAGCGCTTCCTCCAGATTGTCATTATTTGAATTTGCTCCAGGATTCTTATTGCACATATAAAGGTCGTTCTGAGCTCTGATCATTGCTGCTGTATTTGCTCTGTCTCCATCGCAGCCTTCATCATTACATTTTGCCCACCAGTCTGTCATTACTACTCCGTTAAATCCCCACTGATTTCTTAAAATTGTAGTAAGAAGATCATAATTACTTGAAGTCCAGAATCCATTTACCGGGCCATAGGTACTCATTATAAGGTTTGCATTTCCTTCTTTTACAGCAATTTCAAAGCCCTTTAAATAAATCTCTCTAAGTGCTCTCTCTGAAACAACAGCCTCTGCATCGTGCCTCTTGAATTCCTGATTGTTGCAGGCAAAATGCTTTATAACACCACTTACACCTACGCTCTGCATCCCATGAAGCTGCGCTACTGTCATTACACCTGTCAGATATGGATCTTCTGAGAAGTACTCAAAATTTCGTCCATTCAAAGGATTTCTATGAATATTTATTCCCGGTCCAAGAAGCGCATCTATATGATCTTTTCTAAGCTCCAGACCTTCATATACATACAATTCTTCTATAAGATCTACATTAAAGGAACTTGCAAGACATGCCCCATTTGGAAGTGCAAAAGCTATATTTCCGCAATCCATTCTGATTCCTGAAGGTCCATCTGAGCAGCATGCTGTCGGAATTCCAAAATCCTCTATAAGTTCATCTGTAACTCCTCCATAGGCTCCACCTGTTCCCGGCGTAACTCTTGGAGAGTTCATCCCTTCACCTCTTACTATGCAAAAGAGGTCATTATCTGAAAGCTGAGCTACAAAATCTTCTATGCTTATTTTATCGTCATCTACATCAACCAGCTTGTATCCTTTATTTCCCGAATAGTTAATTTCCTTTGGTAATCTATCTTTTCTTCTATCCTGAGCCTTATATTCTGCCTTTTTAACTTCTTCATATTCAAGTCCATTACCACAGGATTTCATCCTCTTGAAGGAAATATTTGGTGTCATAGCTTCTTCAAGCTGTTCTAGCACCTTTAGCTGAGACATATTATATGTCCCTGCCCAGATTGTATTTCTAACATCATTACCAATATGGAATAAATAATTACCTGCTTCCAAAACCCACGCAGATTTATGGTCAGTAACTCCTGTGTCATCATATGATGCCATCTTATCCCAGGATGCAAAAAGCTCTATTTCCTGACCTTCTCCCGGATTTAAATTCTCTGTCTTTTCAAAAGCTACAAGTACTCTTTTTGCCTTTCCAAGCTTTCCTTCAGGTGCTTCAACATATAGCTGAACGACCTCTTTCCCGCTTCTACCGCCTGTATTTACAACCTTTGCTCTGACAAGTATTCCATTTTCCTCTTCGTCAAAAGAAACAACTGAAATATCAAAGGTTGTATATGATAATCCAAAGCCGAAGGGATACTTAACCTTATCTTTGGCAAAGGTCTCAAAATATCTGTAACCTACATATATATCCTCTTCATAAATATTTCTTTTAGGATCACCATAATTTATCGTTGATGGATAATCAGTAATATCAAGGGCGATTGTATCAGCAAGCTTTCCAGATGGACTAACAGTTCCATCCAGAACATCAAGCACTCCGTTTCCGCCTTCCTGACCGCCCTGCCATACATACAATACTGCTGCAGGATTATATTTATCTACCCATTTCATATCTATAATATTGCCCACATTCAAAAGAACTATAGTCCTTTCAAATTCGCTGCATACAAGGGACAGCATATTATTCTCATCCTCTGTGAGAAGATATGAACCAGCTTCTGCTGCATTGTCTTTATCTTCTCCTGCAGTTCTTCCTATAAATATTATTGCCGTATCAGATTCTTTTCCGGCTGCTTCAACAATCCCCTTATCAAGTGGCATTTCCTCCTGAAACCAAGGTTCCTGGGCCCATCCCTTACCTGCATCAAATGGATTATCCTTAAGCCATTCCTGATAAATATTATCCAGATTCGTATTGATTACATATTTATCTGAATTACAAATTGCATCTCTTATACTTACAACATATCTTGTATTTACAAGCCCTCCAGAACCGGTTCCGCTCTTATAATAACTAAACTGATTTCTTCCAAATAGTGCAAGTTTACTCCCTTCCTTTAAAGGTAATACTTCACCTTCATTTTTCAAAAGGACAACACCCTCACTTACCGCTTCTCTTGCCTTTTCAGCATATTTTTTTATATCAAATTCCAGGTTTTTTAGCATAATTTTTCTCCCACTAGCGTTATATTAACATTGGTTAGGTTAACTAACGTTAATCTAACCAATGCTCTATACTTCTTTTAAAACTACCAAATCATAGTCTCTAAGGCTTATCTTATCACCTTTTACATATGTCTTCTCATCAAAAATATTCATAGCTTTATCATATTTACAGATAATTGATTCTTCATTCTGACTATAGTTAAAAATAAAATGCAGCTTCTCACCTGAAGGATTTATTCCATTTCTGACTATTACAGGCCATTCGGGTAAGTCCTCTGATATATCAAAAGCTTTTTTATATACCTTTTTAAGCTCCTCTTTTGATGTATAACATCCAATATACCAGGCATCGCCTTTCCCAAATTTATTATGAGTTATCCCTGCATATTCTCCCCAGTATTTATGCTCATATTTTGCAAAAATCTCAGCTTCTTTTGCCTTAATAAGCTCTGCCCAATATTTAATCTCTTCGCCATCAATAGTTGCGCTTCCAGGCTCTGTAAACTGATTATAAGAAAT
>JAILEJ010000006.1 GCA_024688095.1 Butyrivibrio sp. | reverse complement strand
AATAGGCAAAAAGCTTATAGTTCCAAAGAAGAAACCTTCAAGGGCAGAGTGTACCTGTTATCTTTCTGGAGATATTGGTGCATATGACAGTTGCATGCATTTATGTAAATACTGCTATGCTAATAATGACAGAGAAAAAGTCATATCAAATTATAGAAAACATGATCCTAAGTCGCCTTTTTTGATTGGCAATTACAGAGAGGATGACGTTATCCATATTGTTAATTCAAAGTCATGGATAGATGAACAGCTTTCACTATTTTGAATACAGAAAAAATTAACAATATTTTGATAAAAAGATTATGTTTGCATCGAAATTATTGTATATAATATAAAGTGATAGTAAATGCATATACATATGTAAGCGGTGATCATTTATGTTTTAGTAAGCTGATTATATGACCATTTGAAACCACTGCACTCCCCATACAAGGAGGATTTTTATGGATATACAATTTCCTGAATTAATGTTATCTTTTGATACTATTGATATTGTGGCTGCCATGGCTGAAAATATTCCTGGGGCTTTTTTTATATATCAAAATACCGAAAAGGGTGAAATTATATTTGTTAATCACGCAGTGCTTGATCTCTATGGCTGCTCTACTTTAGAGGAATTTAAAGAGCTTACAGGATATTGCTTTAGTGGAATGGTCCATCCTGATGACTATGTTAAGATACAATCTTCGATTGATTTTCAGATAGATAGAAGTGATGAGAATCTGGACTATGTTGAATACAGGATTATTAGAAAAGATGGGAACATAAGATACGTAGAAGATTTTGGAAGATTTGCCATGACGGATGATTTTGGACCTGTTTATTATGTATTTCTTGCAGATGTTACTACAAGATATAAACTGTCAATTGCACAGAATTCCTTTCTTTTCAATATAGCACATAATTTGCAGATTCCGATAAATGATGTAGATTTCTTTTTGAAACTTATGAGGGAAAATATTCAGGACGAAGATTTTCTTAAAGAATATTTGGATAAAACTGAGGAATCGATGCAGTTTCTTAATGGAATGGTTCGTGAACTCGTTGAAGTAAGTGATATGAATAATGAGCATGTCAGGATAAATGAAGTTGAATGTAATTTACGGGAAGAAGGAAACAAGCTTCATAATCTTGCTGATAGAAAAGAATTTGGTAAGAATCAAACATACAAGTTTGATCTTCCGGATGATAATGTATATCTTGATCCTGTAATATTTGGAAGAATACTTGGAAATTTACTTGAAAATGCAGTCAAATTCACCCCTGAAGGCGGTCATATAGAAATAATTGGAACTCAGATAGCAAAATCTGAGTCTGGTTATGCAAGATACAGATTTGAGATTTCCGATAATGGAATAGGTATGTCTGAAGAATATGTGGACCGTATCTTTGAGCATCTTGATGAAAATAACAGAAACGAAGATGGAAGCTATATAGGTGCAGGCCTTGGAATATCCATGGTAAAAAGAGCTGTTCATACAATGGGTGGAAGCATTCATGCTGAAAGTGCCATGGGTGAAGGAACTAAGGTATATGTTTATATTCCTTTCAGGTTATGTGAAAATGAAAGTGAATATGAGGAACCTGAGGACAGAAGTATGCCGGATGGCTGTAAGGGACGCATACTTGTAGCTGAGGATCAGGAAATTAATAGAGATATAATTGAACAAATTCTGACTGAGGCTGGATTTATGGCAGATATAGTTTGCGATGGCTGTGATGCTGTAGATAGATTTAAAAATCATAGAGAAGGCTATTATGATATGATTCTTACTGACATACAGATGCCGGTAATGACAGGATATGAAGAAATATATAAAATACGTGTTTTAGACAGAGAGGATGCAAGGAAAATACCAATTTATGCACTCAGTTCTGATAATCTTAAAGAAGATAGATTAAGGGCAGCAGAAAGTGGTGCAACAGGACATATTTCAAAGCCAATTGTTGCTTCTGACGTTCTTGCAATTGTTACAGCAACCTGTATGAAACAGTAAAATCGAAAATAAAAACCGGATTGCGTAAAATAGATATTAAATCTGATTATGCAGCCCGGTTTTATTATTATTTTCTCCAGAATTCTACAGCTTCTTCAAGCCACCCCTCGACTTCGAGACCGTTTCCAAGACCAAAACTGTGATCACCTTTTGATCCGATTTTTGTTATATGCTCAACATTTAATTTAGTTAATACTGAATCAAGATACTTACTATTATTTACAGGAACAGTACCGTCATCCTCATTTGCAACAATATATGTTTTCGGATAATCTGAGTCAATGTGAGATGGAAGATCAAAGGATTCAATAATTTTTCTGTCAAAATCTGGTCCACCGAGTCTTCTAAGAAATGGAGCAATTGCCTGTTTCATAGGCTCATCATCTTTTAGAGAGGAAAAAGTTTTATAATATTCATTCATTCCTACCGCTGTATAACCGAGGAAAATAGCCTGTGGCTTTGGGATGTTATGCATTTTGTAGCCGTAGTTTGTTGAGCCTATTTCTCCAGCAAGTGTAGCACCTGCGGAAAAACCACCTATCATATATTCACCGGGTATAATATTATATTCGCTGGCTTTTGCCTCAATATCTTTTATGGCAGCTATCATATCTTCAATGGCCAAAGCTACAACAGGTTCCTGTTTTACTCTGTAGTAAAGCACAAATGCCGAATACCCCATATTGTTAAGGTGTGCAGCAATCGCCTGGCCCTCTATAAATCCCCACTGACGATTAAATGCTCCTCCAGGAATAACTATAATGTATGGAACTGGGGCTGACGAATTTGTTTTTGCAGGGAAATGTAAATATTGTGCATACGCTTTATCCCACTGAGCTTTTTGCTCCTCATCTGAATAAATATTATGTAAATAAGTTTTGCCGTTTTGACCATCTGAAGCAGCAAGCTCTTCCATTCGGTGAAGACCTTCTTCAAATCCTACTTTTTCGAATCCATATGATGATAATTTATTGTAATAATGGTCTGGAGTCATGTATGTAAAAATATAATCTTTAAATATTCCATAGGAATCATTGTTTAAAATATCTCCAATTGTCATATCATCTGTTATCTTACTATAGCCCATTTTATTTCCCCTTTCGTTGCTTTTGTTTATAGGAAGAACGAAATGCTGTTGGAGTTGTACCTGTTATAGCTTTAAAAGTTCTGCTGAAATGTGTACTTGAAGCAAAACCACAATCTGAAGAAATTTTAGTAAGACTATGATTTGTTTCCATTATTTGTCTCTGAGCATTTAGTATTCTTGTTGCGTTTATATACTGATTGATAGTTCTGTTAGTATACTTTTTGAATTCGTGACAGAGATAATATTTACTAACATAAAACTGGTCTGCAAGGTCATCGAGTTTAATATCTTCCATAAAATGATTATCTATATATTTGATCATTTTGGCTATAAGAGTTTGTACTTCGGGTTTTTCAGATGGAACAGCAGATTTTAGTATAGTTACTACTATCATATTTAGAAGTGCTTTTAAACTTGCATCGTGAAGCTCATCCATATCTTCCTGCTGTAATAAAAGCATTCCTATCATACCGTGAAGGTAGTGACCGATTTTGGAGTCAACTTTATATAATCCGCTTCCATTTTTTAATTTTTCCAGGACAAAAGAATCTTCTATAGATTCAGGAGTGAAATACAAGACAATCCTTTTAAATCCCTGACCTGTCTTTTCAGAATACGAATGATGCATTATGTATGGAGCAAAAAGCATCATATCTCCTGGTTCTGTCTTATATATGTCATTTTCTAACATATGAAGCCTACTGCCTTCTTCCAAATAATATAGTTCAAAATGTGAATGATAATGTGAACGTGGCATACTGCTTGTATCACTGACTCTTTCAGCAGCAATTTGGGCACCCTGTTCCATTAGAATTCCGGCTCTGTCAATCATGTATATAACCTTCCTATTTAGCTAGTATATAAGTTAAAAGCTGGGGAAATATTTGTCTATAATATAGAAAGTATACCACAATATTTGTAAAAAAATAGATATACATAAGCAATATTTGTAATGTATTGCACTTCAAATTCGAATATTATGATTTATGTGTTCACTAAGTTTGTGAAGGAGGAAATAATGAGAGTAGCAAAAAAAGTTGAGAACATAGTAAATGTAGATAAGACTGTTCAGATAAAAACGGATGCCGTTGATATAAGAATTATGTTTTTGACAGATGATATTTTACGAATAAGAGCCGGCTTTGATGGGGATTTTGCAGAAGAATCCTATGATCTTGCAATGACAGCCTGGGATGACAGAATGGATGATTATCTTAGGGAATATAGAAATAGAGTTGAAGCAAGAAATGTGGTATTAAAGGATACTGGCAAAGAAGTTTCTATAATCGAAGGTGGGAATTTCAAAATAGAAGTAAAACATAATCCATTTATGATTACAGTTTATGATAAGGACGGATTTATATTACATGAGGATATCCCGCAAATGGGGTGGATGTGTGACTCCAACAACCGCAGGATTCATACAGCAGTAATGCTTCCAGCTGATCATTTTTATGGATTTGGAGAGCGAACAGGCCATCTTGATAAACGCGAAAAATTCATGCAAATGGCACCTGGTGACAGCATGGGATATAACCCCAAGGAAACAGATCCTTTATATAAGCATATACCTTTTTATATAAAGCTCAATGATGAAAGTAAAAAAGCAGTTGGATATTTTTATCACAATACCTGGGAATGTGACTTCAATATGGGAAGAAGTCATAGTAATTATGTAAAACACCATAGCTGTTATAGGGCTGATGGAGGAGATATTGATTTATTTCTTATAAATGGTCCGCAGGTTAGAAACGTTGTAGAAAGATATACAGATCTTACAGGTAAGAGTGTGATGCTTCCAAAAGCTGCACTTGGATATCTTGGAAGCTCAATGTATTATTCAGAACTTCCAAAAGATGCAGATGATGCGATTCTTGATTTTGTAGATACTGCAAAAGAAGAGAATATACCAATCGATGGTTTTCAGCTTTCAAGTGGATATTGCAATATAGATACGATCGAAGGCCAAAAGAGATGTACATTTACATGGAATAATGAAAGATTTAAAAATCCAGCAGATTTCTTTAAAAAGATGACGCAAAAAGGTGTTACAGTATCACCTAATGTAAAGCCAGGTATGCTTCTTGTACATCCTTTACATGAAGAGATGGAGAGAAAGAATCTTTTTGTGAAGGATTCGAAGGCCGATAAACCTGCTGTTGGACTATGGTGGGGTGGTGATGGAAATTATGTTGATTACACCTCCGAATTAAACAGGGAAATATGGAAAGACTATTTAAAGGAAAATGTTTTGAAATATGGAACAACTTCTGTCTGGAATGATAACTGTGAATATGATGGTCTTACAGATAAGGATGCAAGGGTATTTTTTGAAGGAAAAGGTGCAACAATCGGCCAGACCAAATCTGAAATGGCAAACATCATGTGCCATATAGCGCAGGAAGCTGTAAAAGAAATACATCCCGGCAAGAGACCATTTGTTGTATGTCGTAGTGGACATAGTGGAATTCAAAGATATGCACAGGTTTGGGCAGGAGACAATTACACAAGCTGGGAAACTTTAAAATATAATATTTCAACTATTCTTGGAATGGGACTTAGTGGAGTTGCAAATCAGGGATGTGATATAGGTGGATTTTATGGACCGGCACCGGAAGAAGAATTATTTATAAGATGGGTACAGAATGGTATATTCCAGCCAAGGTTCTCAATCCATTCTACTAATACAGACAATACAGTTACAGAACCATGGATGTATTCTGGAAGTAAGGATATTATTTCAAAGATGATAAATTTCAGATATAAATTAAGCCCTTACTTATATTCTCTTATGAGAAGAGCTGCTGTCAAAGGACTTCCAATTATGGAGCCACTTCTTAGTGCTTTTCAGAATGATAGCAGGACTTATACAGAAGATATAAATTTCATGGAAGGTGATTCATTACTTGTTGCAAATGTTGTAGATAAGGGTGCAAAGACTAAAACAGTATATTTCCCTGAAGGATATACTTTTTATGACTTTAATTCAAGAGAAGAATTTACAGGCGGAAAAGAATATGTAATTCCGGTAGATATTCATTCAGTTCCTTTATTTATTAAATCTGGCGGAATTATACCAATGGCCGTTAATAGTATTAATAATCTGACAAATGATAAGGTAACAGGATTAAAAGTAATATTGGCACCGGAACTTGAAAAAGATAAAGTAAGTACCTTTGAACTATATGATGATGATGGTCAGACCATGGAATATGAAAAAGGCAATTATTTACTTACTGAAATAAAAATGATATCTGGAGAAAGAGTATCAATAGATTT
>JAILEJ010000517.1 GCA_024688095.1 Butyrivibrio sp. | reverse complement strand
ATTTAAAAAGCAGTTATTTGTAATTGTTAGTAAAAATGCATTTATAAGAGCAACGGGTATATTTCATGTATGTCCAATGATTTCAGGGATTCCAGCCGGACCAATACATCTGGAAGTGAAAGGTAAGAAGGGTGAGTCGGGTACAGTAATATGTGAACAGATAAAGGCCATTGACCCCAAGGCGAGGGGATGTAGCCGAGTTGATTTTCTTTCGTATGAAAACATAATGAATGTATCCGATGCTGTTCAGGGAATATTTGAGTATGACTAAGTAAGTTCTTTTGGAACGTTAATCTAATCATAGGGGCAGTTCTGTGACTTATCAAAAGTCATGGGCTGCCCCACTTTTTTTATTATAAGAAAAGATTTGAAAGACACGGCTCAGCCATGGAGCGGCGCGCCGGAACGTGGGTCGGAATTTTTGGTATAATGGAGAGGTTAATACATCCAGAACTGAATGGAGATTTATGATGAGAATTAATGATAGCTGTGCTGAGTGTTTATTTGATAAACAACAGCACCTGACTGGTAATCAAGAGTATCTTGACAGAGTAAAAGAAATAATAGATAACAGGGACGAGAATGACACCTCACCATATCTGGTCTACCTGTTCACAAAAGAATATGAGAAACGCTTTGGAAAGAAAGCCTCATATAAAGAGATCAAGAAGCAATATAACGACCTTGTTCTGTCTATGGAGTCATCTGTGAGAGACAAAATTGAAAATGCGACGGCTCCCCTTTTGGAATCACTTGCATATGCACGTGTTGGAAATTACATTGATTTCGGTGCTATGAACAGTGTGGATGAGAATACTTTTTTGAGTCTGTTTGATGAAGCGGGGATCCATGAAAGAGACAAGGCGACAGTGGATTCTTTTGTTGAGCAGTGTGCCGGGGCTAAGAGCTTTCTTCTCATAACAGATAACTGCGGTGAGATAGTTTTGGACAAATTATTCCTTGAGCAGCTAAAGAAGAGATTCTCTTCACTTGAAATAAACGTCATGGTCCGTGGTGGCGAGGTCCTCAATGATGCAACTGAAGAAGATGCAACATATGTCGGCATTGATAAGATTGCAAAGATCATTTCCAATGGCAATTCAATTGCAGGAACTGTCTATGAAATGCTTCCGGGTCAGGCAAAAGAAATTCTGAACGGAGCAGATGTTATTCTGGCTAAGGGCCAGGGTAATTATGAAACACTTAGCAAACAAGGACGGCACATTTTCTATTCTTTCCTTTGCAAATGTGATCTGTTCACAAACAGATTTAATGTTCCGAAGCTGACCGGGATATTTGTTGAAGAGCTTGAGTAATACAATGACTAGAAAATATGCGGATTTAATGCCAATGATGGACAGCTCCGGAAAGAATTACTATAAAAGAAAGTTTGATATTGATGGTATTGGGGTTATGTATGGGAAAATGGAAAAGCATTTTATGGAGGATCGCATGAATAACAAAGAAATAGAATGTGCAATTGATTTGGCTGAAAAAATGTCCGTACCCTGTCATAGTAATTATAATGGGAAGTTTGATTATAATCATTCTGATAGATTAGAGAGTATAAAAAACGAATTACGTAATTCGCAATATAAGTTGTTTAAAGAAAACTCATATTTCCTGCTTTTTGGGAAAAAAACGCTTGAAGAAATTGACGAAAGAGTTTTGGTGATTTCAAGTCATGTAGATTGCCTTCAAGATAAGAAGGTTTTTGAAAGAAAAATGGAATCGATACATGGTATTTTTGATAATGCCATAACAAATGCAGCCTGCCTTTATTTGATGAAGTATTGTGAAATGCCGGATAATGTCATTTTTGTTTTTACAGGAGATGAAGAAGATAAATCAAGAGGGGCCAAGCATTTAATTAGATATTTAAAGAAAAATTCGATTTTGTTTAATACAATAGTCTTAGATGTAACATATTCTGGGTATGAATTCGGAGCTGACTTTACGATAGAAAATGATTTTATATATAAAAATCAGAAAAAGTGGATAAAAAGGATAATAAAATGTGCCATTGATTCTAAATTTAAATGGAAGTTTATACAGGCTGACACTGATCAGAAGTCCGATAATCCGGAAGAGTACTATAAATCAGAAAAGATACAAAAAAAATTAAAAAAAGAAGATGAGAGTGCACTTTCTTTTGAAGATAACGGATTTGAAGAAGCTTGGGACGATGAATCATACATGTATGATAAACACGATATATCATGTTTTTCTTTATGTCTTCCTTGTGATGCTGAGTTTACATGTACTGAAGGGGATATGCATGATCCTAAGGGATTTGGAGTAAGAATCACTAATTTTGTTAATTATATAGCCATTCTATATGAGTTGAGTAGAATTTCAGTGGAATAAATCGGTTGCTCAACGAAATGAACGTCGAGACGGTATGTTTATTGTCCAAACTTCAAGGAGCTAAGAATCATGTTGAAGTTGAAGTGGCTATGAATGACTTGAAGATTACCAGTGCAGATAAGTGAGATAGGAAATCTTTGATTTCCGTGATCGAACTTATGCAGAGC
>JAILEJ010000423.1 GCA_024688095.1 Butyrivibrio sp. | reverse complement strand
TTATGCACAAAATTGGCTGTTACACAATTGAATTTTGTGGATAAAGTGGACAACTTCGTGTATAAGTTCATTTTAGGGCATATTTCAAAAAAAGTCGGTGGATAACTTTATTAAAAAAATATAAAAAAATTATTATATTTTAGTGTTGACTTTTTCTTTTTTGGGCAGAATATAGATTTTGACATTTTTACTTGAAATTTACTTTTTTGTAGATAATAAAGAAATGGCTTTACATAAACTGTAAAAAAAGAAAAGATTAAAATTTAATAAAACGTTCAAAGGCTAGGAAAAACAAGGACTTTTCACAATTAATTTTATTGCAATAAAAAATAAGCTATGATATAATGAACATGTTGTGACAAAAAATTAACAATCGCAATATGAAATATGGTAAGAATTTTTTGGAACTCAAAAATTTAATTTTATAAAACGGAGGTAATACGTTATGGCACAGAAAGTTGTACTTGCAGGTGCATGCAGAACAGCAATTGGTAAGATGGGTGGTGCTCTTAGCACAACACCAGCTGCTGATCTTGGCTCAATCGTAATCAAGGAGGCATTAAATCGTGCAGGTGTTAAGCCTGAGCAGGTTGATGAAGTTTTAATGGGTTGCGTTATACAGGCAGGTCTTGGACAGAACGTAGCAAGACAGGCAAGCATTAAGGCAGGGCTTCCAGTTGAAGTACCAGCAGTTACAATTAACGTAGTTTGTGGATCAGGTCTTAACTGTGTAAATATGGCAGCAGACATGATTCTTGCCGGTGATGCTGATATCGTTGTAGCCGGTGGTATGGAGAATATGTCAATGGCTCCATATGCAGTTATGAATGGCCGTTATGGTTACCGTATGAATGATGGTAAGCTTGTTGATACAATGGTACATGATGCTCTTTGGGATGCATTCAATGATTATCACATGATTCAGACAGCAGATAATGTTGCTAAGCAGTGGGGTCTTACAAGAGAAGAACTTGATCAGTTCGCTGTAAACAGCCAGAATAAGTGCGAAGCAGCTATGAAGGCTGGTAAGTTCAAAGATGAAATCGTACCTGTAGAAGTAAAGCAGAAGAAGCAGACAATCGTAGTTGATACAGATGAAGGACCAAGAGCTGGAACATCTATGGAAGGTCTTGCAAAGCTTCGTGCAATCAATCCAGATGGTGTTACAACAGCTGGTAATGCATCAGGAATCAATGATGGTGCTGCAGCAATTGTTGTAATGAGCGAAGAAAAGGCTAAAGAGCTTGGAGTAACTCCTATGGCTACATGGATTGCAGGAGCACTTGGTGGTGTTGATCCTTCAATCATGGGTGTTGGACCAGTTGCTGCTACTAAGAAAGTACTTGCTAAGACAGGTCTTACTATTGATGATTTTGATATATATGAAGCAAATGAAGCTTTCGCTGCTCAGTCTGTAGCAGTTGGAAAGGACTTAAATTTCGACCTTGATAAGCTCAATGTAAATGGTGGTGCTATTGCACTTGGTCACCCTGTTGGAGCATCAGGATGTCGTATTCTTGTAACTCTTCTTCACGAGATGCAGAAGACTGGTAAGAACCGTGGTCTTGCTACACTTTGTATCGGTGGTGGAATGGGCTGCGCTACAGTCGTAGAAAAATATTAATCCATTAAATATAAATAAACACAGTTCCCGAGTCATTATTTAAGACTCGGGAAAATGTGTGTAGAAAGGTGAATAATATGGGATTCGTTAATTATGAACAGAAAGATGCTATCGGCATCATCACAATTAATAGACCTGAAGCTTTAAATGCACTTAATTCTCAGGTTCTTGATGACCTTAATGAAGTTTTTGATAACGTTGATCTTAACACTGTACGTGCACTTATTCTTACAGGTGCCGGTGAAAAGTCATTTGTTGCAGGAGCTGATATTGGAGAAATGAGTACACTTACAAAGGCTGAAGGAGAAGCTTTTGGTAAAAAGGGTAATGACGTATTCAGAAAGATTGAGACATTCCCAATTCCTGTAATTGCAGCTGTTAACGGATTTGCGCTTGGTGGTGGTTGTGAGATCTCCATGAGCTGTGATATCAGAATCTGTTCAGAAAATGCTATGTTTGGTCAGCCAGAAGTTGGTCTTGGAATTACACCTGGATTTGGTGGAACACAGAGACTTGCAAGACTTATTGGCGCAGGAATGGCTAAGCAGCTTATTTACACAGCTCGTAATATCAAGGCTGATGAAGCATACAGAATTGGTCTTGTAAATGCTGTATATCCTCTTGAAGAGCTTATGGCTCAGGCTGAAAAGCTTGCTTCTACAATTGCAAAGAATGCTCCAATAGCAGTTCGTAATTGTAAGAAAGCTATTAACGATGGCCTTCAGGTAAATATAGATGAAGCTATTGTAATAGAAGAAAAGCTTTTTGGTGATTGCTTTGAATCTTATGATCAGCAGGAAGGAATGGCTAATTTCCTTAGAAAGAAAGATGATCCTAAGAAAGTTAAGAGTGTAGATTTCCAGAATAAATAATTTGTATAAAGGAAAATATAAGGAGGTTTTAAAATGAAAGTAGCAGTAATTGGCGCAGGAACAATGGGTTCAGGTATTGCACAGGCTTTTGCACAGGCAGATGTAGTAGAGACAGTATATCTTTGCGACATTAAGCAGGAATTTGCTGATGGTGGAAAGGCAAAAATCCAGAAGGGATTTGAAAAGAGAATTGCTAAAGGTAAGATGGAGCAGGCAGATGCAGATAAGGTTCTTAATAAGATTCAGACAGGTCTTAATGAGATTTGTGCAGATGCTGATCTTGTAGTAGAAGCAGCTCTTGAAGTTATGGATATCAAGAAGAGTCTTTTCAAAGAACTTGAAGAGAATATCGTAAAGAATCCAGATTGTATCTTCGCTTCAAATACATCATCTCTTTCTATTACAGAAATTGGTGCTGGTCTTCCAAAGCCAGTAGTTGGTATGCACTTCTTCAATCCAGCTCCTGTTATGAAGCTTGTTGAAGTTATTGCAGGTATCAATACTCCAGCTGAAACAGTTGAGAAGATTAAAAAGATTTCAGAGGATCTTGGAAAGACTCCAGTACAGGTTAATGAGTCAGCAGGATTCGTTGTAAACAGAATTCTTATTCCTCTTATTAACGAGGGTATTTTCGTATATTCAGAAGGTGTATCAGATATCGAAGGTATCGATACAGCTATGAAACTTGGATGTAATCACCCAATGGGACCACTTGAACTTGGTGATTATGTAGGTCTTGATATTGTACTTGCTATCATGGAAGTTCTTTATTCTGAAACAGGCGATTCTAAGTATCGTCCAGCTCCACTTCTTCGTAAGATGGTTCGTGGTAAGAAACTTGGATGTAAGACAGGTATTGGTTTCTACGATTATTCAAACGGTGGAAAAGTACCTACAGATAAGCAGTAATATAATAATTATTTATAAATAAATGGAGGATTTAACATGGATTTTCAGTTGGACCAGCAACATGAAATGGCAAGAACCTTATTCAAGGAATTTGCTGAAAAGGAAGTAAAGCCTCATGCAATCGAAGTTGATGAGACTGAAGTATTCCCAAGAGAAACTGT
>JAILEJ010000513.1 GCA_024688095.1 Butyrivibrio sp. | reverse complement strand
GCTATAGGAATGATCACATTAAAAAATTCCTCGGTTGTATAATCACCTACATTTGCTCTTATAATTGGAGCAAGGAACTGAATTGTTCCCATACCTATCATACTTGCAACAAGATTAAATATAGTAAACATAGGTCTTTGTGATGGGTCATTTGTAAGAACCGTCTGACCTGATCTTGTTACTGAAGTCTGGCAGGTGTATCCAATAACATATACTGCATATATCAAAACATATGACAGATATCTTACTCCCATCATATCCTCAGGAATAATTCTCGTACCAAAGTACAAAAGAATTGCAGATATCGCCATTATTAAATTTCCAATTACCATAAATGGGCGAAACTTGCCCAGTTTTCCTGCAGTTCTATCCATAATTGCACCAATTATTGGATCCGTTACCGCATCAAATACTCTCATCAGAGTTACCATTGTTGTAGCAAATACCAGGGCAAGGCCCAAAACGCCATTACCATAATATGCTATATATGTCATTGTAAGTACATAGTAGACATTAGTAGCTCCATTATTGAAAGGGAAAAGAGCCAGCTGATATGGCTTGGCTCTATTTAAACTACCTTTGTCTATGGTTTTATTATCCATATACCTTCCCTCTGTGTTTTATACCCAGTTTGCGCTTCCTTTTCCTTTTGATTTGGCCAGTTTGTAGGATGGATTTGGTGTATCTGTCTTAACAAAATCTGCCGAATCAATAATGCTGTTATCATTTGTACTTCTTACAGCAATATGTACGTTACCTATAAATGGAATTTCAAAGTTAAATACAGGTCCGCCTGTCTTTGTTTCCTGTCTTTTTCCATTTACAAACAGTGTGATACTGTCAATATTTGAGTAAACTTTTATTCTAAGCTTATCTCCAACTCTGTCCCTGAATCTCTTTGAGCATATATGTACAAAAGAATCATCACTCCAATATGCTTTATAAAGATAAAAACTGTCCTTTTTGGTCTTTCTGTCAAAGGTTACAAGACCTTTGTGGTTCATACCAGGCTCTCCGCCCTGATCTCTTGCATCGGCTGCAAAATCAAACATATTCCACACATGAGTTGCCCACATCCATGGCCTTTTTTTGAAACATTCAAGCATGTATTCATGATATATTGCCTGATATTCCTCAGTGTGGTCACCTCTTCTGGGTCTGTCTGAGTGAAGATTGGGCATTCCTTCCGCTCCATATTCAGAATACCCTAGTAATCTGTTAGGAAATGTCTTGTGGAAGAAATCCAGCCAGAAATCATTTAACTTAAGTCCCGGCACATACCATCCAAGATACAGGTTCCAGCTTACAAGATCTGTTATATGTGCAACTTTATTAAACGGTCCACACATTGCATAACAGGCAAGTGTTGTAAGACGGGTTGAATCCATTGAATGGCATAGATCATTAAGCATCTTATGATTATCAAGCATATCTTTATTATCTTTTGTACTGATAGTAATTTCATTTGAAATACCCCAGCAGATAATTGATGCATGATTTTTGTTCTGAAGAATAAGCTCCTTCATCTGTGAAATTGTATTTTCACGGCCGGCCGGCATATGTTCACTGATATAAGGAATCTCTGCCCATACAACCATTCCGTTTTTATCACAGAGGTCATAAAAATACTGGTCATGCTGATAATGGGCAAGACGGATTGAATTACATCCCATTTCCTTTATAAGTGCCATATCTTCATCATGCATTTCTTTGGTCAGAGCATTTCCAATACCTTTTCTATCCTGATGCCTTGATACTCCATAAAGCGGATATGGTTTTCCATTTAAGAAAAAGCCATGTCTGGCATCAGCCTTAAAGGTCCTGATACCAAATTTAGCTTCAACCTCATCATACTTTTGACCATTTTCCTCATCTACAAGAACAGCTTTGGCAGTATAAAGATATGGATCCTTTAATCCGTTCCAAAGATGTGGTTCTTTCATTTCAAAAACTACATTCTTACCAACCTGCTCATGAAGAACTTCATTCCCATCCATATCATAGAGTTTTATCACAGGGATTCCTTTCCCTGTGACAAAGCTCTTAACATTAATTTTGCAGTTACTCAGGTCGTTTTCATTAATCTCCGGAATAACCTCAAGTCCTGTGCTTCCAAAGTAATCCATGCTGAAATGATTCTTATCAAGAACTATAAGAGTTACATCTCTATATATTCCACCATAAAAAGTAAAATCAGCTTTCTGAGGATATACTCTGTCATTTATTCCATTATCTACTTTAACAATAAGATGGTTTTCACCTTCACACAAATGTTCTGTAATGTCGGCTCTGAAAGTTGAATAACCTCCATCATGATGCATCAATATCTGGTCGTTTAATATGATATCTGCACTTGAATTTACACCTTCAAACTGAATATATACACATTCAGTACTGTCAAATTCCGGCTTTGGAAATGTCTTCTCATATATGCACATTCCTCTCCAGTAATCATTGCCACCATCCTGGCCATCTATTGCATTCCATGTGTGTGGAAGATCAATAGCTTCTGATGGTGAGCCAGGTTTACTGAATTTCCAGTTTTGCATCAATAATGTCTTTTTTCTCATTATTATCTGTTCTCCTGTCTAAAGCCTTTAATACAAAGGCAGGCAACTCCTATAACAATACATACCCAGGCAATAACCGTAAGATTTAATGCTCCTACAGCTATTGCGTTTCCAGATTCCAGATCTGAAAACCATACATAACCCATAAGCTTAAGTCTTCCCTTTATCATTCCGCACATAAGATACATGGAAAGAATAATACTCACCCAGGTTAAAATGTCTGTTACTATAATAGGAGCTTTTTTGATAAATAAAACAATTGCTGCTATATCCACAACTGCAGCTGCAATACCCGCTGTTGCAAGTATGTTTATTGTATTTACGGCATATGCCTGATTTGAACTGCTGATACTAAGCATTACAGCTGCTACAAGTAAAACGGCATGAAATGCGTATAAAGCTATTCCTAAATATAATCCTTTATTCTTCATTACGCTTCACCTCGCTTTTCTTAAGGTTGATTGTTGATAATACATAACCTGCAATGCCAAGAATAACTAATACAATACCTACTGCAAATATTGTTTTGTAAAGAACTCTCCACCATGTATTAAGTTCTACCTTATGAGACGATGAATTGATACCATTCATGGCATTACTCTGAGCATAAGCATAAAGAGCCTGATGTACGTTGTTCTTTATTGCCGTAAGCATTGTCGCATCACCCTCAAAGGTATTTGAATCTGTAGTGATGTATGAATTCCATTCCTCAGCAATTTCTGTAGTATCAAAATTGGTTGTACCTGCAATAACACTTTCTTTCCATGTCATATATGTTGCAGGGTTTACCATATCTGAAACAACATATCCGTTGAATCCCCATTCATTTCTAAGAATATTTGTCAAAAGGCCTGTATGTGCTCCAACATAGGTTGTTCCAATTCTTGAGAAGGATGTCATAAATCCAAGGCATCCACCTTCTGCTGCAATCTGGAAGCTTCTAAGCTCAAGTTCTCTTGCCTTCTGTTCAGTCATATATGGTGCAACACCGTTTCTGTTACTTTCCTGATCATTGAATGCAAGATGCTTAGGTGCCATTATAAGACCTTTTTCGAGACCGCCCTGAATAAATGCAAGGCCAATTGTTCCTGTAAGTACAGGGTCTTCTGAATAGTACTCACCATTTCTTCCGTTATAAGCTGACCTATGAAGGTTAAGTCCTGGTCCCCATATAAATGGAAGTCCGTTATAGAGTGAATCATTACCCCATAAAACACCGTAATCATAACAGAATTCTTTGTTAAATGTTGCTGCCACAAGTGGAGCGCATCCCATATCATTAGTTGAATAGTTAGCATTAGGGTCATCTGCAGAAACATACCATGGTGACTCAGGATTTGAATAGGTAGAAAGTGTTACGTTGAAACCGTTAGGTCCATTTTCTGTATACTGTCCGCCTACAAACAAAATGCT
Organism: Butyrivibrio sp.; assembly: GCA_024688095.1. GTDB lineage: Bacteria > Bacillota > Clostridia > Lachnospirales > Lachnospiraceae > Butyrivibrio. The sequence continues at coordinate 10,161 of JAILEJ010000513.1, read as the reverse complement.
GTCCATTGCAGGAGCAATTCTGTTACCATCAGTGATAAATAGTATTGCCTCCTGAAGGTCTATCTCATCTAAAAGCTGATCCCAGATTGGATCGTCATATTCAAGTCCCTTTACATTACTAAAGGTTACTCCATTATTCTGATTGAACTTTATATCAGAAGTATCATCATCTGTTGCAATTTCATAGAAATCATTTGTGAGATACTGAACCATCTCTTCTGTGATTTCAATATTGTCATAGGTCTGAGGCCATGTACCTTCCCAGTCACTTCTTGAAAGGTAAGTTACTGTTCCCTCATTCCAATAGTTATAATCCGCATCATCAAGCTGATTTTCTACTGTGCCTCCAGACTCAGTTGTCTTAAAAGTATCTGTATCAACACCGTTTTCTGGTGCATAATTCCATACTGATACACACTCTGCATTACCTTCAGCATCCATACCGTCTGCTGTAGTATATCCCTGATTTGCAAGTACATTATTTATAGCTTCATGTGAATCTGATGCAACTGTAAAATAGTAATCACCTGCATCAAGAATGTATGATTCAGAATCTTCCTCATCATAACTTGCAATATTTTCAAGGTCCGCAGTTATTGTAAGACTTACTGATTCTCCAGCTGCCAGTGTTTCTGTCTTTACATAATCCACAAGCTGAATTGCTGATTTCTCAACTCCTCCTGCAATATATGGTGCCTGTCCATATAACTGAACAATTGCTTTTCCATCCACACTTCCGGTATTTGTAACCGTTACATTTGCAGTTATTGTTTTATCTTCTACAGAAACTGTCACGTCTTCAAGATTATACTCAAAATCTGTATATGAAAGGCCGTATCCAAATGGATAAACAACCTCTTCATCATAGTTCCAGGAAGAAACCGAATCAAAACATCCAACCTGTGATGAGGCATTTCCCTGTCCCATTACACAGTCTGCGTATCTTGTTTCATAATATCTGTATCCTGTATAAATACCTTCTGCTTCTATAAGGTAATAATCACCTCTGTCTGTTGCTGTATCGAGATATTCACTTGCATTGGTATAGGTATAAACACCATAATTTGCCATTGCTGGAGATGAAGTAGTATCTGATGCGTATAGATCAGGAAGTCCGCCTGAAGGATTTACTTCTCCGGAAAGAATGCTTACGACACCTCTCATTCCATAGTTTCCCGGAAGGCCTATCCAAAGAATTGCATCAATATCAGCATCCTCTTCAAGCTCTCCAATTTCCATTGTGTTACTTGAATTTATAAGAACAACTACATTTTCAAAGTTCTCTTTGGCAAAATTTATAATTGCTCTTTCATCATCTGATAAAGATAATGCATTTCTTGCACCTTCACCTTCAACTCCGTCGCTTCCAGGATAGTAGTCTGCCGCTTCTGATGAAGGACGTCCCACAGTTACAATAGCAAGATCATTGTACTCACTTATTGTAGTCATATAATTATCATCAACTGAAGCAATTTCTTCTATTGTTGGCTCAGCTATTGTATATGAAGGTTCTTCTCCTTCGATAACACCTGAAAAGCTTGGTGAGAGCTTGTTTGCATCCTTGTAGGCATCTGTTTCTGCAAGAGTTTCGTACACAGTATTCATTGCCTTATTAACAATGTATCCGGACTCCTCAAGAGCTGTTGTAAGTGAAATATTCTGCTCTGCAGGAACGCTTACTCCGATTGTTGCCCCATAAAGAGTTTTGGCTGAACTTCTGATTCCAAGAAGTGTAACAGTTGAAACTCCGTTTAATGGAAGTGTTCCATTATTTTTGAGAAGAACCGCACCTTCCTCAAGAAGCTCCTGTCCCATCTGCTGATGTGCTGCAACCAGTTCATTTGTATCCGCATAATCTGCAGTATAAGTACTCCAAAGTTTGTCTGACCCCTCATCAGTTACTATTTCATAGCTTGTTGTTCCAAAGAATCCATCAACCACGTTTCTATTAGCTTCAAGTGCTGCTCCTATTGTCTGAGCCAGAAACACAAATGCAGTAGAAACATAAATGATCCCTCTCCAAGCATTTACTCTTTTAAACATAAATACCTCCGAAAAAGCTGATTATATTATTCTACAGGCTGCCAGTTATCTGATTCCTTAATTGCTGCATAAATTGCATCGATATCCTTTGCCATAAATCCTGTAAGATCTTCTGTAACCTCACATGTATCACCATCAACTGTAAATTCAAGAAGCTGCTCATCACCAAAGAAATTAAAGTGTGCCTGATACTCTGTCTGATCTTCTGTTCTTGCAACTACCATAACAGGTGTCTCATCCATTTCAGCGATATAATAATCGACAAGCTGATATTCAGCATACTTTGTTGAAACAGGGAAATCTCCACCAACTTCAACCATAGTTTCTTCTTCAGTTGCTGTCTCTTCTGTTTCTGCTGTTTCCTCAGCTGCTTCTTCTGTCTCTTCAGCTTCTTCTGTCTCTGCAGCTGCTTCTGTCTCTGCAACTTCCTCTGTTACTTCTGTTGTCTCTGTTGCAGTATTTGAACTACCACATCCTGCAAGAGTACCCATTACCATAACTGATCCTAAAACAAGTGCCATAACTTTCTTTTTCATTTGTAAACCCTCCTAAAAGTTTATTAATTAATATTTTTAATAAAACAAAAATAAAGCTTACGCCCTTTGCATTCAATGCATTCGACGTAAGCTTTAATTTTTCATTCGTATTCTTAAACTTTAATCCGGAATAGAAAACAAAATATTCACTTTAAATTTATTATCATTTACTTCAAATTTTATATTACCGTTATATTTGTCAACAATCTCATTCATACTTTTCAGGCCAAAACCATGATTTGAAACATCATCTTTTATGGTTTTAAAAAAACCGTCCTGAACAACCGGAGGCTTTTCATACATATTTTCTTCCACAATTGAGATAAACCCGCTTTGCTTTTTCACAATAAGAGATATGCTCCTGTTTCCTTCCGGCACCTCAAGCGAAGCTTCAATTGCGTTATCCATAAGGTTTGCAAAAAGAGTATAGACGTCAAGCTCTTTTATAAACTCTATACCTGTTCCATCTGCAATACAGGTAAAAGGAATCTTTTCCTTATGGCAGATCATACTTTTTTCAGTGAGGATTGCGCTAAGAGTATCATTATTGGTATGAACTATTGAATCATACAAAAGGACTGTATTTTCAACATCATCCAAAAAATCTCCTATCTCATTTTCATGGTTTTTAAAATATCTTATCTGCTTCTTCAGATCATGGGTCTTGATATTTATTGTATTTATAAGTTCCTGTGTAAATGCGTACTGAGTGCTTCGCTGCTTTGCAAGTGAATGAAGTGCTGCATTTTCGATTTCAAGCACTTTTTTTCCAAGGAGATTATACAGCATGCATAACATTACAATATTGTATATTACATCCATTAATTTAACTGCAATTAGTGTCGTACCATAGTTAAATTCAGGATCCTTTACATACATATACATGCTTATTCCTTCCATACATATAAAAAGAAATACTGCAAGAAGGACTATCATGTACTGATCCTTTTGTATCTTTACTTCTGAAAGTCCTCTGAAAATAAGTACTACAATAACAATATATATCGCAAAAATAATAAGATTTAATACGAATTTTTGTACATCTGTCATCTGAAGGGCAAACATCAGAGTAATAAACTCACTGATTATTTTATACAGCGCAAATTGTATATGCTGTATCGACATCGATATCGCAAGAAAATAAAGTGCATTCCACCCGCTTAAATGGTAGCACAAAAACATCTGAATATAGGTTCCAAGGAAAACTATAATTCTTCCACGTATGCTACTTAGCATAGCTTCTGCAACAATTGTCTGACCGCTCCATTGCCAGTTCTGATTTAGCTTATCTGCTATCAGGAAAAGTACAACTGTCATAATGAGCCACTTTATCTGCCAGTACTCTCTTTTCTTAAGCTTATGGCACACTATAAGCTGTACAGCCAAAAGACCTATAAGTATATTTTCACGCCAGAATAGTTCAATCACTGCAGTGTCCTTCCTATATAATCTGAAAGCTCATTCATAAAATCTTTTTTTCTTGGATGAGATATCTGTAATTCCATACCGTTGACGGTTACAACATATTTTTCTACTTTTGAGACATATTTGAGATTAACAAGATAGGATTTATTACAAAATGAAAAGCCTATATCATCAAGCTCAGAAGCCACTTTGCTAATTGTTCCATAAGCAGGAAAATCCCCTCTTGTAGTATGATAAACAAGCTTATGGTCCATTACCTCAACATAATATATTTCTTGGGATTTTAATAGAATTTTGGCTCCGTCAGATTGTATTATTATCTTTTTTTCGTTCCTAAGACTTAAATTTTCTCTGACTCTGTCCATTTTGATGCAAAGTGATGCATATTCAGCAGGCTTTACAATAAAATCAAAGGCCGCAACTTCATATCCGTTTACTGCAACATTCGCCATATTGGTCACAAATATAAGAAGGGTTTCAGTATCAAGTTTTCTAAGGCTTCTGGCTGCTTCCATACCATCCATGTGTGGCATCTGAACATCCATAAAAACCAGATCATAATTAGGCTGATAATTGGTGAGAAAATTAATGGCATTACGAAAATCAAATATTTCTACATGCTCGCTGTGCTCCTGCCCATATCTGTTTAGAAGCTTCGAAAGATTCTCTATGTCCTTCTGTTCATCTTCAACGATTGCTATTCGTATCATAACTATACCCCTTGCTATATCTCTTTCCTACTAATTTTAACATATATTTGTGCATTTTATCCAAAACAAACTTCCTATACCTCAATATCGTTGATAGGACACACACCAAAGTCTTATGATATAGCCATTGGGAAATATTATGTACAGGAGGTATTAGTATGGGTTTTGAAAAAAGAGTTCCAAAGAATTATTACGAAGATATCAAGGGAGGAAGACTTGAAGAAATATTCTACGATTCTGTGAAATACTATTCTGATAAGTCTAAAGTTACAAAGCGTGCTTTGGTATATGTTCCTGAAGGATATGATGGAAGCGGCAAAAATTACAATGTTCTCTATCTTATGCATGGCGGCGGCGGAAATGAAGAAGAAATTATGTACTGCCAGAACAGAAGTCTGCAGCTTAAGCACATACTTGATCATATGATTGCAAATGGAGATATTGAACCAATGCTGGTTGTAACTCCTACTTTTTACTATTCAGATTCTCAAAGTGCTCTTCACGATATAAAGGATGCCGGAGTACTTACAAAACTTTATCATAATGAATTCAGAAATGATCTTTTGCCTGCTATTGACAGCAAATATCGCACCATTGCAGACAGAGACCACAGGGCTTTCAGTGGATTTTCCATGGGCTCTGAAGTAACCTGGGAAATGTATTTAAACTGCCTTGATCTTATCAAAAATTTCATGCCTTTAAGCGGCGACTGCTGGATTGTAGAAGAAAAAGGCGGCGCCACATATCCCGAAAAAACAGCAAAACTAATGAAAGAATACATAAAAGACAAAGGCTTTGATAACTATTCCTACAATGTTTTTGCATTTACAGGCGACAAGGATATAGCCTTCCCTGCCCTTGATCCTCTGATAAAAGCAATGCTTGCAGATGGATTTAATAATGATAATGATAAAAGGCTTAGATACTGTTCCTGGGAAGAAGGTATTCATACCTATGAATACGGCTATGAATATCTGTATAATCTGCTTCCTGAGATTTTTAAATAAAGCCTTAAAAATATTTATATTTAAAAAATTTCAGAAGAAAAACATTAATAAAACAGTTTCATACTCTGCATACATAGTGATAGAATACATAAGATAAATTACTTTGGCTTTTTGCAGATATAAGCGAATGGTCATCCTTTGCAGAGGAGATTTTTATGAAACGTGTTTTAACTGTTCAGGATATATCATGTATTGGCAGATGCTCTTTAACCGTAGCTCTTCCAATTATTTCAGCAATGGGAATAGAGACTGCCGTTCTTCCAACAGCTGTTTTATCAAATCATACAGCTTTTGAGAACGGATTTACTTTCAGGGATCTTACAGATGATCTTGATGGAATTCTTGCACACTGGAAAAAAGACAATTTTAAATTTGATGCCATATATACAGGATATCTTGGTTCCATTAAACAGATATCAATTGTAGAAACCATTTTCAAAGACTTCGCCGATAAGAACCAGCTGAAAATTGTTGACCCTGCAATGGCCGATGGCGGAAAGCTTTATAAAGGTTTTGACGACGAATATGCAAGAGAAATGGCTTCATTATGTGCAAGCGCAGATATCATTTTGCCAAATCTTACAGAAGTATGCATTCTGACTAGTACACCTTATCGTGAAGATTTTACAAAGGATGAAATAAAAGCCATGCTTAAAAAGCTATCCGATGCCGGAACACCTTTAGTAATAATGACTGGTGCTACAGAAGGGAAAGACAAGCTTGGCGTTCTCTCCTACAGGAAAACAGACGATAGCTGGCATGAGTACTATGGTGAACGTATGGAGCATTTTTTCCATGGTACAGGAGATGTATTTGCAAGCTGCCTTACCGGTGCATTTACAAGAGGCGCAGATATTGATACTGCCATTAAGATTGCTGTTGAATTCGTTGTAGATTCGATTAAGAAAACTGAAGCTGATGAAGACAGAGTCTGGTATGGTGTTAATTTTGAACAGGCTATTCCAAAGCTTATTTCAATGCTAGGTATTTTGAAATAATTAAAAAAATTTTTAAAAATAATAAAAGGCATGTTAAGAGTTTAATAAACCGCAAAACGGTTCTCTCTTTACATGCCTTTTCATTTATAAGCCCAAATTATCCAAGAATTGCTTTTCTAAGCTTAGCAGCAACTTCTTCACATTCTTCATCAGTTGTAAGCTTTTTGAGATTTGGATCCATTGCAAATGTTCCGCCCCATTCAAACTCGCCTTTGTACTTTGGAACAAGGTGCATATGAAGGTGATGTCCTGTATCACCATACATTCCATAATTTACCTTATCAGGATTAAATACCTTATGAATTGCTTCAGAAACAGTTACACAGTCCTCAAGAAATGCTGCTCTTTCCTCTTTACTGATCTCAAGCATCTCTGATACATGGTGCCTGCTTGCAACAATGCATCTTCCAGGGTGTGACTGCTCTTTAAATAAATATACAACGCTTGCAGGAAGCTCGCAGATTTCATAACCAAACTTTGCAACAAGCTCTCCCTTTGCACAGTATGCACAATTCATATCTTTTACTTCACTCATTTGTATTACCTCTCATTTCAAAATAGTTCTTTAATTATCATACTCCATTCCGGAATTTTTCTATAATTATTTATTGAACAAAATCTGACTTTTCTTATTTTATATTCTCTCTGCCTTCATTTGAACCTTGTTTTTATACATATTAGAATCAGCACGTTTAAAGACATCAGAAAAATTATTATCCTCATCCCTCTTATAAACAGATGCTCCGCAGGCTATTGAAATAACACATCCAAAAATGTTCTTTTGCTTGTATGCATATTCCATAATTTCCCTGTTAAGCTTTTCAATATACATTTCAGACTTTCCCACATTTTCCTTTAGTAATATTGCAGCAAACTCATCTCCGCCTATCCTGTAGGCATTTGATTTACCAAAGGTATCTGCTATATATCCTGACACTCCGGAAATCAGAATGTCTCCAACATCATGACCTATACTATCATTTATTCTCTTCAGGAAATTTATATCCATTATTATGAGTTCAAATGTTTCATCGTTTTTCTTTATATCATCCATTATGAGAGTCACATCTCTGTCAAAGGCTGCCTTATTTGGAAGGCCTGATAATTCGTCTGTATAAGCAAGCTTGTTAAAGTAATCAAAATATTTTTGCAGACTCTCGCCAAGATGATACATATTTTTGGCAAGAACCCCTATTTCATCATCACTCTTATATACAAGGTCAACCTTAAGATCACCCTCTGCCATTTGTTCTGAAGCCTTTGCAAGCTTTTTGAGTGGACCTGTCATGGAATGAATAAGCACAACCGATATCGTCACAACAGAAACAATAAGTAATATGGTAAACACAACAGTCTTAATAAGTGTATCATAAATTGTCTCATATATTTCTCCCTTGGGAACTGCATAACCAAGATACATCCCATTTCTCAGCTGTCCTATTATTAACTGCTTATCTTCGCCCATTGACCTGATACTTATAAACTGATTAATTTTATTTTTTATAAAAATGCGATCTATATTCTGCCTTAGTTCTTCATCCATCTGCTCATATTCTATGCCATCATCATAATATTTGTGATAGACAAGATTCTTTTTCGAATCAATAACAAATGCATAACCTGAATCGTATAAAGTTATATCTGAAACATCCTTCATAATAGTCATAACTTCTATATCAACGCCAACTACTCCCAAAAACCTGGTTTCATAATAAATTGGTATTACATATGAAATCATATATTTATTGACATTCCTGTTAAAATACGGCTCAAGCCAGCATGGTTTTCCATTTTGCATAGGCTCATACCACCATGCAACATGTTCCCTGTCGGTTACGTCATACCTGGAAATGTCAGTAAGCTCCATTTTTTGTAAATCGCCGGTGTCGGCATTAAGAAGATAAAAAAAGCCCGCATTTTTGCCATATTTATAGGGATCCAGCCTGAAATATACACTTATAGCTCCATTTATTGTTTTTGCAACACTGCATGCTAGTTCTTCCATATTCTCCAGATACAGCTTTCTTCTTACTGTATTATCCAGCATTTCTGTGGAGTCCCCCACCTGAGCAAGAGCAAAAGACTGCATGGAAGTAACAGCATCTTCTATTTCTTCAAGCACACTATCTGTTTTTCCTATTTTATTATCAATAAGCTGTTCCATGTAATCTTCAGAATAATCTGTTGCAAGATCGCGCATGTTGAATAGACCTACTACCATTATTATGGTGATAGACAAAACTATACATATCACTATGAAGATAACAAGCTTAGTCTGAATAGATTTCAACGTTTTATCCTTCTCTTATTTTTTTATCCGGTTCATAGCTATTTTTCCAATCGGTTCCCACTCAATTACTGTCTGATTTACCTCAAATGAAAATTCCGAGCCGCTTCCATACTCACTCTCTATTTTTAATGATGATCCCATAAGTCCAAGAACTTCCTTGGCTATATTAAGTCCAAGTCCAGTTCCCGACAGAACATCCTTACTGATCTCATTTATTTTTTCATAAGGAGCATATAGCTTACCAATATCTTCCTGCTTGATTCCTATTCCAGTATCTTTAACTGAAACATTGAGCATTATATTATTTTTATCAGTTTTTACGTACCAGAATCTTATCAGTACTTCTCCTCTTTCTGTATACTTGATTGCATTAGTAATTAAATTGAGTATAACTCCGCGAAGCCTCCTTATATCACCATAAAGGATTCGGGGAATACTTTTATTGATTTCAACCTTAAGCTCCAGATTCTTTTCTTCTGCAAGAATTGAAGTCATTTTATACAATGTCTCTATTTCATTTTTTAGATCATATTGTTCAGGTGTTATTTCCAATGATCCGTTCTTAAGTTTTACAAAATCTATAACATCATTAATAGTAGAATTTAACGCTATACCTGAAGCTTTTATTTTTGATGCATATTCCTTAACCAAGAGTTCTGACGGATCTTTTAAGATCATCTCATTCATATTTATTATAGAATTAAGCGGAGCTTTAAATTCCTTCGCCATATTAGATAAAAGCAGTACATTTATGTTTTCAGTACTTTCATTTTCCTTATAGGTTTTTACAAGCGCATTTGCTTCAAAAGCCTTTGATTCGGTCTTATATGTATAATAAACAAACACAAGAAGAATAGTCGCCATAAAGAAAAATACCCAGCCAACAAGCAGTACGATGTGCCAGACATTTATACTTATATATTCCGCAGGAACAAAGCCTAATATAAAAAGACCTGTGTCACCAATTTCTGATTCAAACATGTAATAGTAGACTTTATCATATTTAACTGCTTTTGCTCCAAATGAATCTGCGCTCATCTGCTTTCTGATACTTCTAAGTGCATTCTGTCCTTTCTCTGATGTGAGTATTCTAGAATAAAGCATACTATTATTATTAAACGGAACTACCAGTTCTGATTCATTTGTAACAAT
>JAILEJ010000503.1 GCA_024688095.1 Butyrivibrio sp. | reverse complement strand
GACAGGATAAAAAGAACAATGGATTATGTTGGATGCGGACGCGAGGAAGCAATAAAACTCATTGAAGAAAATGATGAAATGTATCATGCAAGATACCAGCAGATAACAGGAACCTTTAGAGGAGACAGACATAACAGACATCTTATGATTGACAGCAGTCTTCTTGGTATTGAAGGTACTGCAAAATATATTGAAAAACTCGTTTCAATGGCAAAGGGGGCGTGATGTATGGAAAATAATAAAAAATCTGATTTCGATAAAGTTTTGGGAGCATGGGACATACTTGTTATCGCCTTTGGTGCTATGATCGGCTGGGGATGGGTTGTTTCAACAGGAAGCTGGATAGAAAATGGTGGTGTTATTGGTGCAGCTTTAGGCTTTGTAATAGGTGGAATAATGATATTTTTTGTTGGCCTTACATATGCAGAGCTTACTGCAGCGATGCCGCAATGTGGTGGAGAACATGTCTTTAGTCACAGGGCGATGGGGCCAATAGGATCATATATTTGTACATGGGCTATTGTACTTGGATATGTAAGTGTAGCATGCTTTGAAGCCTGCGCACTTCCGACTATCATTACATATATTTATCCGGATTTTTTGAAAGGATATCTGTATACCGTTGCGGGATTTGATGTCTATGCTTCATGGCTGGCTGTAGCAGTAGTTGTAGCACTTTTTATTACCTATATCAATATTCGTGGCGTTAAAACAGCAGCAATTCTTCAGACTATTCTTACAGTAGTGATTGGAGCTGTTGGAATACTTCTTATTGTTGCCTCCGGCTTTAATGGTGAGGCAGCAAATATTGAATCACAGATTTTTTCATCAGAAAATGGAATTTTGGGATCAATGTTCAAGGTAGCTCTTGTTACACCATTTTTCTTTATTGGTTTTGATGTAATCCCACAGGCAGCAGAGGAAATAAAGGTTGATCTTAAGAAAATTGGAAAAATCTTAATGCTTTCTATAGTAATGGCAGTTGTATTTTATGCACTTATTGTACTTGGTGTTGGTTATATTATGGCACCCACTGAAATAGAAGCGTCTGTTGCAGGCAGTGGGCTGGTTACAGCCGATGCAATGGCTAAAGCATTTAATAGCAGTATGATGGCCAAAGTTCTTATTGTAGGTGGTATGTGCGGAATAGTTACAAGCTGGAACTCATTCCTTATGGGTGGAAGCAGAGCGTTATACTCAATGGCAGAATCATATATGATTCCTAAATTCTTTTCAAAGCTTCACCCAAAATTCAAGACACCTATAAATGCATTATATCTTGTTGGTGCACTTACTGTACTTGCACCATTTGCTGGCAGAAAGATGCTTGTATGGATTGTAGATGCAGGTAACTTTGGTTGCTGCGTGGCTTATTGTCTTGTTGCTGTATCATTCCTTATCCTTAGAAAAAAGGAACCCGATCTTGTAAGACCGTATAAGGTACCGGCATATAAATTTGTAGGAACTATGGCAGTTTTGATGTCGGGATTTATGGTTGTATGTTATATGGTTCCAGCTTCAGGCTCAGCCCTTGTATGGCAGGAATGGATCATAGCCGGTGGATGGTGTCTTCTGGGAGTAGTATTTTTTGCAGCAAGCAGACTTAAATATAAGGATATGTTTGGTATACTTATAAATGTTATTTCAGATGAAGATGCAGCTACACTCCAGGCTAGTGATTTTGAACTTAGCAAGGCACTTGATGTGGCTATCGATGAAGCAATTGCTATGGCATTAAAGAGCAGAGGAGTTGCATTATAAATAAAGCATAAAAACAGGAGGAGTATTATTATGGATTTTAAGTATTATCTACCGGTAAATATTGTATTTGGAAAAGGCAAAGTTAATGATATAGGTGAATTAACCAGGCCATATGGAAAGAAGGCACTTATAGTTACAGGAAGAAGCAGTGCAATAAAGTCCGGATTATATGATAAGGTTAAGGATGCTCTTTCTAAACAGGGAATAGAATCTGTTCTCTTTAATAAAGTAAGTCAGAATCCTCTTACCACAACGGCATTAGAGGGAGCAAATGAGGCAAGAGAAAATGGATGTGATGTAGTTGTTGCTCTTGGCGGCGGTTCAATAATGGACTGCGCCAAGGGGATTGCCTTTATGGCAGTTAATGATGGGGACATAAATGATTACATATTTAACCGAAAAGTAAGTGATAAAGCTCTTCCACTTGTGCTTGTGCCTACAACATGCGGAACGGGGTCAGAGGGCAACTGTTTTGCAGTTCTTACAAATCCGGAGACGGGCGATAAAAAGAGTCTTAGATGTAATTCAATTGTTGCAAAAGTATCAATTGTGGATCCTGAATGTATGATGACAATGCCTAAAAAGGTTCTTGCATCAGTAGGGTTTGATGCTTTATGTCATTGCATGGAGGCGTATACATCAAATATAGCTCAGCCATTTACGGATGCACTTTGTACCTATGGAATAAATCATATAGTAGATAGTCTTCCTTATTTATATAAAGAAGAAAGTCCTTCAATAGAACTTTGGGAAAAGCTTACAGTTGCAAGTACTATAGGTGGAATGGTTATTAATACAGCTGGTGTAACTCTTGCACATGGTATGGAGCATCCTGCGAGTGGACTTAAGGATATTGTACATGGACAGGGACTGGCTGCACTTACTCCTTCAGTTATTGAAGCTACTTATAATGGAAAAGCTGCTACAAAATTTGAATATATTTCAAAGGCTCTTGGAGGAAAAGCTGCTCATGAATGTTCAGACAGAGTACGAGAATTTCTTAAAAATATTGATCTTGATATTACTCTTTCAAGCCTTGGAATAACTGAAGGAGATATACCATGGATGAGTGAAAACTGTCTGAAGGTTGCTCCTGCAAACCTTTCTAACACTCCGGTAGATATTGATGTAGAAAAAATTGCAAAAATATACAAGGCAGCATTATAAAAATATGGCTGTGAGAGGGAAAATATGAAAATAAGAGAAGCAAAAAAAGAAGACTTTGTGGTTGTTTTTAAACTGATAAAAGCTTTATGGTCATACAATGAGTATGAATATGACAATACCTATAAGACATACTGCAAAATTCTAGAGGAAGAGAATTCTTTTGCATATGTTGTCGAAGATGAAACAGAGATCGTTGGCTTTTGTCATGGTGACTATTTTCCGACATTATGGATGTGCGGGGACACATGCTATCTGTCAGGGATAATTACAAGGGATGATCAGAGACGTAAAGGTGTGGGGACCTTTATGATGGATTATATAAAAAAGATGGCAAAGGAGAAGAAAAGTAAGGCTATTATTCTCGATTCAGGAATGCCAAGAACAGGAGCTCACGAATTCTATCAAAGATATGGATTCGAGAAATCCTGCTATGGCTTTGAACTTGCAATATAATTAAAATTTATGCGAGAACGCTTTTTGAACCTACATGTTCAGCCTGCTTTACTATATCTCTCCATCTCTGAGATCTGTAGAAGGTAAGTGCAGCAACCATTCCGAACATGAAACTTATAGATATTCCAAAGGTTACATAGTGACCATCAAAAAATCTTGAAATAATAATTGCAGAAGGAATTCGTACAGCCCAAAGCATAAGAAGGTTTACGACTGTTGAATATTTTACACCACCGATTCCATTAGCAAGATTAAGAATTGTATTTAGTACGCAGTAACACCACTGGAAAGGAAGCTGAAGGCTTATACATAAAAGTGCATAGCTTATAGCTTCTGCATCCTGGGTGAAAAGTCCTACCATTGGTCTTGCAAAGGTATACATAAGAAGGCCGAGCGAACCGGTAATTATAGCTGAATAAACAGGAACAATTCTTCCTCCGCGTCTAAGTCTCTTGAAGTTTTTGGCACCAAGATTCTGACCTGCAAAGGTTGACATTGCAGCAGAGAATGATGTGATGGCAATACTTGCAATACCCATTATTTTTCCTGAAATAGATGTACCTGCCATAAAGGAAGAACCCTGAGTATTTATAAGAGACTGCATTATAATGTGACCAACAGTATATAATGAGTTATTGAATCCAAGTGGAAGTCCTGTCTTTAAAATTTGTCCAAGCATTTCTTTATCCAAAGCAGTTGGAAGAACTGTAAATGGAATCATAGGATATTTCTTCTTAATATATATTATGCTTGCAATCCAGGAAAAATAAATTGCTATTATAGTTGCAAGAGCTGCGCCTGCAACGTCCATATGAAATGCAGCTACAAAAATAATATCAAGAATTATATTGGTAATAGTAGAAATAATAAGGAAAACCAGTGAAGCAGTTGAATCTCCAATTCCGCGAAGTATTCCGGCATTCATGTTATAGCCCATATTTCCCAAAAGCCCAAGAAATACAATTCTTATATAGATAACTGCAAGATCCCAGGTATCTTCCGGTACCTGCATAAATTTCAGAATAAGAGGAGTGAGGATAATTCCAAGGATCATAAGAGGAATAGCTGCCATATATGTAAAGGTTACGGCTGTTTTGACAAGCCTTCCAAGAGAATCATCATCTTTTGCTCCAGTGAATATGGAGATTAAAATCGATACTCCGCCACCTATTCCCATAAACAGACACATAAAAATTTCTACAGGCTGAGAGCTTGTACCAACTGCAGCAATAGAGGTTGCTCCGCAAAAGTTTCCTATTATAAGTGTATCAGCTGTACTGTATAGTTGCTGCAGAATATTTCCGATTACCATTGGAATCGCAAACAGTATTATGAGTTTCATGATTGGACCATTTGTCATATCCAGTTTTGTTTTTGAAGTTTTTTTCTTAATATCCATTTCGTTTTACATCTTTCTATATATATTGATTATATAATCATTCATATAATGATCATCCGGTTTAAATTTAAGCACGGATGTTTTTGTGTTTAAAAGTTATTATAGTCAGAAGTGGTATTCAAAATTATAAAAAACAGATTATTTTTTTAAAAATCTTTCAAATCGGATACAAAAATATATAATGTATATAATAAGTAATATAAATGAGGAAAATATATGCATTTAGAGAATATTCAAACTGAGCAAAATACAGAAGTATTTCAAAAGGAACTTGATTCCTTGACAATAAGTGAGAGTAGAATTATAAAAAGTCATGACATGAGGGTAAGACATTTTCATGATACTATTGAGCTGTATATATTATTGGAAGGAACAAGATATTTTTTTATCGATAAAAAGATTCACGTAATAAAGGAAGGAACCGCAGTGGTTATTCCGCCTGGACAGATTCATAAGACAAGTACCTATGGAGATAATTCAAAGCATCGCAGATTTTTGTTCCAGTTTTCAAGGGAAAAATCAGAGGGTATGATATCTTCAGTTTTTCCTGCAGGCTTTGATGAATTTAGTCAGAAATATAATGGACCGGCTATATTCAGACCAAAGCAGTGGGAGCAGGTCCTATTGATCATATCCCGCATAAAAAATGAGTTTGAAAATGAAGAGCCAAATATTCCTGTCATAAGAGCACTTTCTCATGAGGCATTATTTATGTATGCGGGAGAACTTGATCATATAAGAAGTATTAATAATGATACAGGTGATAGTACTTCTTTGGTTTCTGATGTGCATAATTCTATTCAGAAGGTAATTGAATACCTTAATGAGAATTATATGGATGAAATTCTTATTGATGATCTGGCAAAAAAGTTTTTTATAAGCAGGGCATATCTTACCAGGAACTTTAAACAGGTTACAGGTGTTACCATAGTTCAGTACCTTACTGTGGTCAGAGTTCGAAATGCGTGTATGTTATTAAAGGATACAAATGAGAGCATTTCTGAAATTTCAGAAAAATGTGGATATACAAATACTACATATTTTGAAAATGTTTTTAGAAGGCTAAGAGGAGTTTCGCCTGGAAAATATCGTAAGGTGCATAGTAAGAATAAAGATTTTTTTATTGATTAATATATTTTAAGTATTTAACTGGAATTAAAAGTAATAGTGTGCTATATTGGTTTGCGGATGGTATTCGATAAGAAACTGTACCGATAAAGCTTTGCAAAATTCAAGATGATATCACTACCCGATTTGTGATTCTATGTCTTATTTAATAGACAAGGATACGTGAAGGAGGTGGAGACATGAATATAGGATTTATTGGTGCTGGTAAAGTTGGATGTTCCCTTGGAAAATATCTTACCTTTAACCAGCATTTTTTATCTGGCTATTACAGCCGCAATCCTGAATCATCTGCGAGTGCAGCAAACTATACTGGTTCTAGACAATTTTTGGATTTAAGTGAATTAATTTCGTCTAGTGATATTATTTTTGTGACAGTACCGGATGGAGCAATTGCCTCAGTCTGGGATGAAATCGTACGCTTTGATATAAGCGGTAAGATTATCTGTCATTGTAGTGGGGCTTTAAGCTCATCAGTTTTCTCGGGAATTAGAGACCATAGTGCATATGGATTCTCAGTCCATCCCTTCCTGGCTATATCAGGTAAATTTGATTCATACCAGGATATTTCCAAAGCTTTTTTTACAATAGAAGGATCTGCTGAAAAAATTCAGGAAGTATGCAAACTTATTTCTGACATGGGAAATTCATATCAGATAATACAGGCAGATGTAAAAACCAAGTACCATGCAGCGGCAGTTTTTGCTAGTAATCTGATGATTGGAGTCATGGACGGGGCTGCGCAGCTTTTAAAGGAATGTGGCTTTACAGATGAACAGGCAGAGAAAGCCCTTATTCCGATAATTTCCGGTAATATTCAGAATGCAATAGAAAAGGGAACAACAAAAGCTCTTACAGGACCTGTAGAAAGATGTGATACAGGAACTGTCAAAGGCCATATATCTGCACTTGAAGATTCGGATTTGAAAAACTTATATGTAGAAGCTTCAAAACAGCTTATTAAAGTTGCTTTAAGAAAACATCCTGACAGGGATTATGAAGAGTTAAAAAATTTTTTGGAAATATGTGACTAAACCAAATCTCTATGTAAGAGACTGGTTAAATAATAACAGGCCGAAAGTAAACGTAGATAACGGCTATAAGGAACGAGGGAATAATATGAAAAGAACAGTTACAACTTTACAGAAACAAAAAGATGAAGGAAAGAAAATCAGCATGCTCACATGCTATGACTATACAACAGCCTGCCTGGTAGAGGCAGCAGGTGTTGATACAGTTCTTATAGGTGATTCACTTGGAATGACTATGCTTGGTTATGACGATACTCTTCCTGTAACGATGGAAGATATGATTCATCACACAAGAGCAGTTTCAAGAGCACTTAAGGACACTTTTCTTGTTGCAGATATGCCTTTTTTGTCATATCAGACATCAACTTATGATGCAGTATTAAATGCCGGAAGACTTGTAAAAGAAGGACATGCTCAGGCAGTAAAGCTTGAAGGTGGTGCAAAGGTTTGTGAACAGATAGAGGCTATAACAAGAGCAGATATTCCTGTTGTTGCGCATCTTGGACTTACACCTCAGTCGGTTAATGCTTTTGGAGGATTTAAAGTACAGGGTAAAAATGTAGATCAGGCAAAACAGATTTTAGAGGATGCTCTTGCTATAGAAAGAGCAGGTGCATTTATGGTTGTTCTTGAATGTGTACCTGAGAAGCTTGCAACACTTATAACAGAAAAGCTTCATATCCCTACAATAGGAATAGGTGCAGGCGCAGGATGTGACGGACAGGTTCTCGTATATCAGGATATGCTCGGAATGTTTAATGGAATTCAGCCTAAGTTTGTAAGACAGTTTGCTCAAATTGGAAAAGAGATGAAGGAAGCTTTCCAGGCTTATGATGAAGCAGTTAAGAGTGGTGAGTTCCCACAGAAAGAGCATACTTTTGCTATAGATGATGAAGTTATTAAGGCTATTAGCTGATTGAAAAGATAAAAGGAGTAATGAAAAAATGATAGTTGCAGAGAAGATTAGTGAAGTTAAAGCACAGGTAAGAGAATGGAAAAAGGCAGGATATTCTATTGGACTTGTTCCTACAATGGGATATCTTCATGAAGGACATGCAAGTCTTATAAAGAGAGCAAGACAAGAAAATGATAAGGTTATTGTAAGTGATTTTGTAAATCCTATACAGTTTGGACCTAATGAGGATCTTGCTACATATCCAAGAGATTTTGATGCTGATTGTAAGCTTTGCGAAAGCATTGGGGCTGATCTTATTTTTCATCCTGAACCAGTTGAAATGTATGGTGATGCATTCTTTTCATATGTTGGAGTAAATACTCTTTCAGAGGGACTTTGTGGAAAGAGCAGACCAATTCATTTTAACGGTGTTTGCACAGTTGTAACAAAGCTTTTCAATATTGCTGAGGCTGACAGAGCATACTTTGGACAAAAAGATGCACAGCAGCTTGCAATTGTACGTAGAATGGCAAAAGACCTTAATTATAATATTGAGATTGTGGGCTGTCCTATTATCAGGGAAGAAGACGGACTTGCAAAGAGTTCAAGAAATACTTATCTTAACGCAGAAGAGAGAAAAGCAGCAGTTATCCTTCACAAAGCACTTACAAAGGGTGAGGAAATGGTAAAAGCCGGAGAAAAAGATGCTAAAAAGGTTGTAGCAGCAATTACTGAAATTATTGAATCTGAACCTCTTTCAAAAATTGATTATGTTGAGCTTGTAGACTATGAAAAGCTTCAGCCTGTTGAAACAATTGATGGCCCAATTCTTACAGCTGTTGCAGTATATATTGGTAAGACAAGACTTATTGATAACTTCATTGCTGAATAATAATCAGGAAAAGTAATTTTGAGATAATAATATTTTTTGAAGTAATTGAATGGAGAATAAATCATGGAATTAACAATGCTTAAAGGTAAGATTCACAGAGCTACAGTTACGCAGGCAGCACTTGATTATATAGGAAGTATTACAATAGACAGCGAGCTCCTTGAAGCTGCAGGAATACTTGAATATGAAAAGGTACATATTGTTGATGTTCAGAACGGAAACAGATTTGAGACATATACAATAGCAGGAGAACCTGGAAGCGGAATGATATGTCTTAATGGAGCGGCTGCAAGACAGGTAAGCGTAGGAGATAATGTTATCATTATGTGCTACTGTACAGTAAATGCAGAAGAAGCAAAGGATCACAAACCTAAGGTAGTATTTGTGGATGATAATAATAAGCCACAGAGAATAACATGTTATGAGAAGCATGGTCGACTCGAAGATCTTGATAGAAATAACTAAATATTGCTCATTTAATCAATATGATATATGATAAACTTCAGTGCAATAAAGTGTTGAAAAAATAAATATATTGCAGCAAAAACATAATACAATGTAGTAGATGCTTTTGCTGCTTTATTTATTTGTGAATATGAAAAGGAAAGAACTATGATTTGCGAAAATGTATTGGAGTATATTGGACATACACCTATAATAAGACTGCACAGGATGAATGATGATCCAGAGGCAGCTGAAGTATTAGTAAAATATGAAGGACTTAATGTTGGAGGCTCTATTAAGACCCGTACTGCTTTTAATATGATAAAGCATGCAATTAAAGATGGTCAGATTAAAGATGATACCATTATAGTTGAGCCGACAAGTGGAAATCAGGGTATCGGACTTGCGTTAATAGGTGCGGTAATGGGTATCGATACAAGAATTATTATGCCAGACAGCGTAAGTGAGGAAAGACGCCTCCTTGTAAAGCATTATGGTGCACAGGTAATTCTTGTACACGATGATGGAGATATAGGAGCATGTATGGAGGAGTGCCTGGAGACAGCCCTTCGTATGGCAAAAGAAGACCCACGTGTATTTATTCCACAGCAGTTTGAGAATCCTGCAAATCCGAGAGTTCATAAGCATCATACAGGACTTGAAATTCTTGAGCAGGTTGCAGGGCCAATTCATGGCTTCTGTTCAGGTATTGGAACAGGTGGAACCATAAGTGGTATAGGAGAAACTTTAAAGGCTCAGTACCCTGATATTGAGATATGGGCAGTAGAGCCTGAGAATGCTGCAATCCTTGCCGGCGGTAATATTGGAAGCCATCTTCAGATGGGAATCGGAGATGGAATTATTCCAAAGAATCTTAATCAGAAAATTTATGATGATATTTATATAGTTACAGATGAGGAAGCTATCCAGACAGCCAAAGACCTTGCAAGTAAGGAAGGTATCATGTGTGGGATAAGTTCAGGAACAAATGTTGCTGCAGCTCTTAAACTGGCAAAAAAGCTTGGTAAGGGTAAGACAGTTGTCACAGTTCTTCCGGATACTGCAGAGAGATATTTCTCTACACCTCTTTTTGAAGACTGACATGGAGGTAGTTATATGTTAATAGATGAAATAAAAAGCATTGCCAAAGAAGCAGGCGAGATCATGGTTACAGCAGTTCGACCAAAGATTATGGAAAAAGAAGGCCATGCAAATTTTTGTACTGAGACAGATGAAAAGATACAAAGCTTTCTGATTGATAAGCTTCAGAGCGTTCTTCCAGAAGCACAGTTTCTTGGAGAAGAAGACGGACAGGATGTCTTTACTTCCAAAATGAGTAGTGGTTACTGCTTTGTAATTGATCCTATAGATGGTACATCTAATTTTATATATTCATACAGACCATCTGTTGTTTCCATTTCACTTTTAAAGGATGGTAAGCCATACATGGCAGTTGTTTATAATCCATATGATGATATGATGTTCTCTGCTATAAATGGTGAAGGTGCATATATGAATGGAGAAAAGATAATGTCTTCAGATGCACCACTTTCAGATTCTCTTGCAGTTTTTGGAACAGCACCTTATTATACAGAATTCAGGGACAGAACATTTGAGATTGCAAAGAACCTTCTTCCACTGTGTGTTGATCTTAGAAGATCTGGAACTTCAGCATGGGATCTTTGCTGCACTGCAATTGGAAGAGTAAGCCTTTATTTTGAAATGAAGATTCAGTTGTGGGATTATGCAGCAGCTGCACTTATTGCTCAGGAAGCAGGATGCAAGGTTAC
>JAILEJ010000493.1 GCA_024688095.1 Butyrivibrio sp. | reverse complement strand
TATACAAGAAGTAATGAAAGTAATTAGAAAAATCCAGCCTGAAGCTGAAATAATTGAATGCATTAATGGAAGTGTTAATTCAGAGAGAATACTAAATGGGCAGCATTTTGATTATGATAAAGCAATGAATTCCTCCATAATTCAAAAAGTATTAAGACGTAATGAATCCGGAGAAAGCTGTGATGATGAATATGGAATCAGCTCCTTTGTGTTTGAAGAAAGAAAACCCTTTGACAGAGACAAATTTGCAGCATTTATTGAAGAATCTTTTCCTGAAGAAATAATCAGAAGTAAAGGTTATATCTGGTTTGATGATGATCCTGTGCATGTTCAGCTTATTGAAACAGCCGGAAGAAATGCTTCTGTTATAGAATATTCCAATTGGGTAGATGCCTTTGATGAAAAGGATAAACAGGAGGTTTTTGACAATTATCCTGAAGTAATGGATGAATGGGATGATACCTACGGAGACAGAATGAACCAGATTGTATTTATTGGAAAGGGATATAACAAAAACTTGATAAAAGAAGCCCTTGAAAACTGTATTGTTTCCTAAACCTTTTATTTCAATATTGTTTGTATATTTAGTTTATATTAAGTCAAGTAAACATAAATATTTAGTTATTGCTTTTATTAAGCAGAAAGGATTATAGTTATGGCAAAATGTTATGCTACAGGAAAAAAAGTATTATTTGGAAAAAATGTTAGTCACTCACACAAAAAGACAAACAGGACATTCAAACCAAATCTCAAACGAGTTAAAATACTCGAAAACGGACATGTAAAGAGAGTATGGGTTTCGACCAGAGCTCTTAGAAGCAGACTAGTTGAAAGAGCATGATTCCCGGAAAGGTTTTAATTAATGAGCACGTTATATTTTATCAATGGATTTCTTGAAGCCGGAAAAACAAGATTTATCAGAGATATTTTAAAACAGGAATATTTTCAGATAGATGGCAAAACTCTTATAATTGCCTGCGAAGAAGGTAATACTGAGTATGATACCAATGAGCTTTCGAAAGTCCGTGCAGATATTGAATATATTGAAAATGAGGAAGACTTTACTGATGAAGCATTAAAATCTTTAGAAAAAAAATACAAGCCTGCCAGAATTATCATAGAATATAACGGAATGTGGAACAAAAAGAATCACGAATTTATTCGTTACAGAAGAGATGTTGTTGAGGTAGTCATATTTGATGCAACTACTTTCAAACTATATTCAGATAACATGCGTACTCAGCTTGCTGAACACGTACGCCGTGCAGATCTCGCACTCTTTTACCAAAGTGACAAAGTAAGAGATCAGCTTGCAATGTTTCTCAGAAACTTAAAGGCAATTAACCAAAAGCTAAGCTTTGTTTTTCGTGGTGAAAATGAGGATATTATGCTTGATATGGATGAAACGCTACCCTATGACATAGAAGAAGATGATTTATTCCTTGATGATAAGGATTTTGCTGTATTCTGCATTGATGTTCAGGAAAGAGTGGAACGCTACATAGGTAAGCAGGTTCACTTTACTGCAAGAGCATATAAGCTTAAGGATAACAATGATTTTGAATTTGTAGCAGGTAGATATATTATGACCTGCTGCGAAGCTGATATGACTTTTCTTGGTATCCTTTGTAGTTATATGAAAGCCTATGAATTAAAAAATAAAGAATGGGTCAATGTAACCGGAATAATAAAAATAACTTTTGATGAAGCAGAAAATCGTAATATCCCAGTTTGCCGCGTTACCAAGCTTGAAAAAGCAGTTACCCCGAAAAATGAAATAGTAAATATGATATAATTTACAAAACAATCCCCATGACCAATCGATCAGGGGGATTGTTTTTAACTTTGCAGCTGACTTTGATAAGTAACGCCCATCAAATTATTTCTTATCTTCAGCGTCATTTTTTGCTCTTGAAGCAGGAAGATAATAGAAATCAATTCTCTTCTTTAATGCCTCTGCATCATTCTGCTTCTTTATACCATATTTTTCCATAAGTTCTTTTACGTTAAATCCGACAA
>JAILEJ010000447.1 GCA_024688095.1 Butyrivibrio sp. | reverse complement strand
AATTCCTGGAATGAAGGAAGTGTCAAAAGAACATTTTAATGACTTTGCTGCTACTACAAAATTTGCAGAAGAAGCCATTGATGGTGAAGTGGAAGGAATCCATGGATTCTGGCATGAAAACATATTTGATGCAGTTTACTGTACCAATCTTTTAATGAGAAGCGCAGATGTACTTGTTACAAAGCCTTCTGAATTAGCGTTTTATCCAATTCCAAAGCTATTTATTAAGCGTGTTGGAAAGCATGAAATGTGGGGAGCAATTCATTCGGCAGAAATCGGTGATGGCTCCTTAGAATGTAGGGATATCCCACATACCATTCAGATGTTGGATCTGTTCATGAATACAGATCTTTTGAATGAAATGTGTGAAAATATCAAAATTAATAACTCAATCGGCATGTACGATGGTGCATATAAGGTTGTAGAAATTGCCATGGGGTTAAAGGATAAATAGAGAGGAGTTATAAAATGGAAACAAAGAAAAAATTGACAGGCGTTGAAAAAGGGGCGTACGGTCTGGGAGCTATCGGAAAAGATATGGTGTATATGCTTTCTGCATCATATATCCAGATATATTTTACGGATGTTATGGGTATTAGCGCAGTCGCTATTGGTATTTTGCTTATGGCTGCACGTGTATTCGATGCATTCAATGATCCAATCATGGGTATTTTAGTTGCAAAGACAAAGACTAAATGGGGTAAATTCAGACCCTGGTTATTAATTGGTACTATTACAAATGCGGTAATGCTTTATTTGATGTTTTCCATTCCGCCTACACTTGATGCAAAGGGTATGATTGCATATGCATCTGTTACTTACATCCTTTGGGGTGTTACATATACTATGATGGATATTCCTTATTGGTCAATGATTCCTGCTTTTACAGAGTCTGGAAAAGAGCGTGAAGGATTATCAGCTTTTGCTCGTTCTATGGCAGGTGTTGGTTCAGCTCTTATTTCAATTGTTACTGTTATGACAGTTGCTGCAATTGGTAAGGCTATGGGCGGAACAACCGATAACGAAATCAACCGTTTGGGTTATTCAAAGTTTGCTCTTGTAATTGGTGTAATCTTTGTTGTATTTGTTGCTATTACATGTATCTTTGTAAAAGAAAAATCTACAGTAGATATGAAGACTGCTACTGTTGGAGAGATGTTTAAGGCATTGTTCAGAAATGATCAGGCTATGACAGTTGTAGTTGCAATCGTAATGATTAATACCGCTTTGTATATTACACAGCAGCTCGTATATTTCTTCTTGAAATACGATTTTTCACCTGCAACCTATCAGGCAGACTTTACATTATTTAATACTGTAGGTGGCGGATGCCAGATTTTAGCTATGATTTTCTTGTTCCCTATTTTTAGAAAATTCATGGATACCGTTAAGATTTTCTATACATGCTTTGGAATGGCAATTGTTGGATATATTATCATTATTGTAGAATCGCTTTCTGGAACAAGTAACGTTAATTGGCTACTTATCCCTGCAGCACTTATTATGGCTGCGGTTGGTGTGTTAAACGTAATTATTACTGTTTTCTTAGCTAACACAGTAGATTATGGTGAAGTTAAAAATGGACACAGAGAAGAATCCGTTATCTTCTCAATGCAGACATTTGTTGTTAAGTTAGCTTCAGGTATTGCGGGATTTTTATCATCAATGGTACTTGCTATTTTCCATATCAGTTCTGATAAAGAAGCTGTTATTGTGGAACCAATTTCTGATGCATCGAGAATGGGACTTCGTTTTTCTATGACATTAATTCCAATCGTTGTTCTATTAGTTGGATTCTTTGTGTTCCGTGCAAAATATATTTTAACAGATGAAAAGATGGAAGAAATTTCAACAGAATTAGAAAACAAAAAAGCGAACGCATAAAGCAGGTTTTTTGAGAGAGATTTAATAAGGGAATTTAAAGCTTCATTCGTTGTAAAAGAATTTAGCTTGGGATAAAATATAAGAGTCTTGGTTGGGGCCGGGACTCTTATTTTTTCCTGGAGGGAAATTATAATTAATATAGGAGGATAAAAAATGATTCGAAAGTTAAACGGAGAACGTCCGGCGTTTGTTCTGGATACAAAAAATACCAGTTATGCTTTCAAGGTCATGGAAACAGGACAGTTAGAACATCTTTACTATGGTGCAAAAATAACTGTGAATGAAACTTCTGATTTGGAAGCTCTTTCTGAAAAGAGAGCTTTTCAACAAGGAAATTCCATTGCCTATGA
>JAILEJ010000398.1 GCA_024688095.1 Butyrivibrio sp. | reverse complement strand
ATAAAAAAGGCGCTTTCTTCATTTAGAAGATAGCGCCTTTGCCGTTTGGTATTGGTGTGCCCTATGTAAAATTGACTAGCTTTAAGATGGTTGAAAATATAGCATACATAAATTTTTCTGTCAACACCCAAAATAAACAATATTTTGTCAGACTATTAGTTTTTACATATGCTTATGCATCGAAGAAGATTTGAGGCATTTTTTCATTGGCAAAGTCAACAAACTTCTGGGCTGCAGGTGATAGCTTATTAAAATTTTTCAGTGCAATTCCCATATCTCTGTAATATTCTGGCTCAAGAGGGAGAATTTCGACATCATTATTAGTTCTTTTGCAGATCAATTCTGAAAGGATGCTAAGTCCAAGCTTATTTTCAACCATTGATAAAATAGTTCTGTCATCAAGTACATAATAATTATAAAAGGGTTTTACTCCACTTGTATCAAGTGCGTGATGTACATCAAAATCATTCCCGTCTGCCGATAGTATAAAAGGCTTTCCATCAAAAAGTTCTATTGCAAATTCTTCTTTATCATCTACAGAGTACCCTTTAGGTAGAACAGCAACCAGTGGATCTTTACCAAAAGAATAGAACTGGATTTTTCTGTCATAGGGCTTACTCATAAAAGCAAAGTCAACAGCATTTGAGTCTATCCATTCAAGGATTTCTTTGGCTCCGCCCTCTCTTATATCTATTATTATATTTGGATGCTTGCTTTTAAATTCCATTAGAAGCTTGGGAAGCAGATGAACTGCAATACTTGAGTAGGTTGCAAGAGTTACCTTTCCATATTCAAGCCCTTTTATAGAATATACTGTTTCTTCGAGCTTCTCATTACAGTCAACAAGGTCCTGTATAAGAGGCATGAGCTGTATTGCTTCCTGAGTAAGTGTTACCCCATATTTTTCTCTATTAATCAGCTGGAAGCCAAATTCACGTTCTATATTCTTTAAAACATGACTGATACCTGGCTGAGAATATCCGAATTTCTCTGCAGTACGGGTGATGTTATTAGTCTTTTGCAAATCTAGAAGTATCTTATATCCCTGTATATCCATCCTTTTCGCCTCCCTTTGTATTGTGTTGAATAGTATTACATTTTTATTTCCAGGTCAATCAGATATTCCAAATTTTTATATCAGATAGAAGAAATTGTAAGTTTACTTATTTTTAACTTGAACTTATTATTTGCTCAACACAGATAATTCAGTCGCAAGAATCAGATAGGAGGAACTGGTATGGCTATGAAATTTGAAGATTATAAAGAATATCTAAGTCCGGTCTTTTATAAAATGACCAATTTAGTTGCCAGATCTGCAAGTGGTTGTTATATCACTGATGTAAATGGCGATAAATATTTGGACTTTGTACAGGGAATAGCGGTAAATGCTCTTGGACATAATTATCCACCTATTGTAAAAGCTATACAGGATCAGGCAGGAAGACTTGTAAATGCTTCATTTAATCTTGTTAACTATGAATCAACTCTTACACTTGCCAAAAATCTTGCAGGCGTAACACCAAAAGGACTTACTTCTATATTTTTTACAAATGGTGGTGCTGAAGCTACAGACAGTGCCTTGAAGCTTTCAATGAGCTATACAGGAAGAAGTGCTGTTATTGCTTTTATGGGTTCTTTTCATGGAAGAACAGTAGGAGCAACTTCTATTACAGGATCCAACTCCAAATATAGGAAGCATTACAATCCACTTATGGGAAATGTATATTTTGCACCTTATCCAAGTAAGGATCTGTGCCCTCCGGGAATGCCTGCAGAAGAAAGAGCTGATTATTGTCTTTGGGAATTAAAAAAGCTTCTCCAATATATTGTATGGCCAGAAGATGTTGCCTGCATTTATATGGAACCGGTAATGGGTGAAGGCGGATATGTGGTTCCTGATAAAAAATTTGTACAGGGAGTTGCCCAGATATGTAAGGAACATGGAATCCTTCTTATATTTGATGAAATACAGGCTGGATATGGAAGAACCGGTAAGATGTGGGCATCACAGCATTTTGATGTTGTTCCCGATATTATGACAGTTGGAAAAGCAATTGCAGGAGGTCTTCCAATGAGTGCTGTTATAAGTACTCCTGAAATAATGGAAAAATGGCCTATCGGTACTCATGGTACAACTTTTGGAGGAAATCCGGTTGCAGCAGCTGCAGGCTGTGTGGTTCTGGAACAGTTCAAAGATGGAACACTTCTTGAGAATGTTAATACAATGGGTGCATATCTCAAATCAGAGCTTATAAAGCTTATGGAAAAATATCCATGTATCTCAGATGTACGAGGTGTTGGGCTTATGATCGCAATTGAATTTTCTCATGAAGATGGCTCTCCTGCTCCTGATATCTGGACAGATATAAAGAGCCGAATGTTAAAGCGACATATGCTTACTTTAAACTGCGGAGTAAATGGAAATGGAATGCGATTTGCTACTCCTCTTAATGTTAAAAAGGAAGAAATAGATGAAGGACTTCGCATTTTAAGCGAATCTATTGAAGAAATGTATTCAGAAAAAGGGTAACTATTAAATTTTATATAAATGGGAGGACAATATTATGAGTAGAATTCAGATTACTTCAGAAAAATGTGGGGAATGTCATGGACCTTATGCACTTGGTGTTAAGATGAATAATATTATTTTCACAACACAGATCGGAACAGATAAATCTGGCGAAATGGTTGCAGGTGGAATGGCTGAGCAGACAAGAGCAACTATGGAAAATGCCAGGGCAGTTCTTGAAGCTGGCGGTGCTTCAATGGCTGATGTAGGAAAAGTTACTATTTATATTAAGGATATCAGCCTTATACCTGAAATGAATACAGTATATAAGGAATATTTTGAGGAGGGAAATTATCCTGCAAGATGCTGTACACAGTGTGTAGACATGGTTGATGGATGCCTTGTTGAAATGGAATTTGTAGCAGTCATATAAATAATTTTTTACTTTGATGGCAACGGAGCTGAATCGCTATTGATTCGGCTCCATTTTCATTATCTGTAGGAGGATTTCGATATGTGTCTTAGAGTAGAAAATCATGTGATTCTTGATGTAGAACCAAAGGGAAAAGAAGTAACGATTACAGTAGATGGTCTTCCAATAAAGGCCTATGAGGGAGAACCGATTCTTGCTTCTATATTAAATGCAGGGATAAAAATAAACAGGTATACCGTTAAAAACAAAGAGCCTCGAGGCCTCTTTTGCGGTATTGGACAGTGCACTGATTGTGCAATGGTAGTTGATGGAAAAGCAAATGTAAGAACATGTATCACACCTGTAAAGTCAGGGATGGTAATACTAACGCAGAATGGATTATCAAAGGGGGAATAGACTATGCTTCAAAAAGACGTTTTAGTTATTGGTGCAGGTCCTGCAGGTCTTGCAGCTTCAATCGAATCAGGAAAAAGAGGCGCTTCTGTTCTCCTTGTTGATTTAAATATGAAACCCGGAGGACAGCTCTTTAAACAGATTCATAAGTTTTTTGGCTCCAGCGCTCACAGATCAGGAACAAGAGGCTATAATATCGGTTCGCAGCTTCTTGAAGAAGCCAGATCTGCCGGAGTTGAAATCTGGATGCAAAGTACAGTTATAGGAATTTTTCCGGGGCAGAAAATAGCTATTGAAAAAGGCCTGGATTCTGGTGAAAAAAAGATGGTAACTATAAAATCCAAAGAAGTTATTATCGCAACAGGAGCTTCTGAAAATGCAATTCGTTTTAAGGGCTGGACCACACCTGGTGTTATGGGGGCAGGAGCTGCTCAAACCATGATTAATGTAAATCATGTAAAGCCTGGTAAAAAAGTTGTAATGCTTGGATCCGGAAATGTTGGTCTTATAGTCTCCTATCAGCTTATGCAGGCAGGCTGTGATGTAGTGTCACTTATTGAAGCTGCACCTAAAATTGGCGGTTATGCAGTACACGCTGCAAAAATCAGAAGAGCCGGGGTTCCTATCCGTCTTAAACATACAATAATTGAAGCAAAAAAAGGCAAAGATGGTACCGTTTGCGGATGTGTTATTGCAGAAGTGGATGACCATTTCCAGCCTATAGAAGGAACAGAGGAGACAATAGAATGCGACACAATCGCACTTGCTGCAGGACTTAAACCCACAATGGATCTGGTCAAACTCGCTGGCTGTAGTCTTTGCTTTAACGGACCTTTTGGCGGATACATTCCATTACATAATGAAAGAATGGAAACAAGTGTAAAAGGCGTTTATGTTGCCGGTGATACTACTGGCGTAGAAGAAGCAAATACAGCCCTTGAAGAA
>JAILEJ010000396.1 GCA_024688095.1 Butyrivibrio sp. | reverse complement strand
GACTGGATTTCGATGCTTCCTGGAAGGAAAATATTACTTAGAGGAAATCATGACACTTACTGGGATCCAAAGAGAACTGAAAAGTTAAATAAGTTATTTGAGGGAAGGCTTAATTTTCTTCAGAATAATTATTATAGTTATAACGATATAGCACTTGTTGGAACTAAGGGGTATACCTTTGAAGGGCCTTTTTGGGTCGATAGAAGTGGTAATGTAACCGGATGGGATGAGGAAGAGGCGGAGCATGCAGAAAAGCTGGTTGGACGTGAAATAAACAGATTAAGACGCTCATTCGATGCGGCTACAAGAGATGGTTTTAAAAAGTTTATTATGTTTCTTCATTATCCTCCAACCAATATATTGCAAAGAGAAAGTGCTTTTACAAGAATTGCTGAAGAATATGGAGTTGAGCAGGTTATATATGGCCATTGTCATGGTGAATCAAGATTTAATGACAGTATTCGCGGCAATATGAACGGTATAGAATATACGCTTGTTTCTGGAGATTGTCTTAGATGGAAGCCTGAAAAAATTTTACAATAATAGAGTAAATCGGGGCAAAATGAACTTGCATTTTGCCCTGATTTAAGTTAGTATATCAAAAGCGTCAGTTCTGATGCGAATATGAGGTTTCCTCATATATATTCCAATATTTTTTTATTATAAAAGGAGAGAAAATGTTTAGTACCGTTATTTCAGGTGCTGTGCATGGTATTACACCTTATCTTATGCAGGTAGAGGTGGATGTTTCCGACGGATTACCATCCTTTAATATGGTTGGATTTTTGTCCGGAGAAGTAAGAGAAGCTGCTGATAGAGTAAAAGTGGCTTTGAAAAATAGCGGAAATAAGATACCGGCATCGCACATCACAGTTAATTTGTCGCCTGCAAACATAAGAAAAGCAGGGATTTCGGTTGATCTTCCAATTGCGATAGGAATACTTGTATCGCTTGGTCAGATTGAAGAAGAAAAACTTGAAAAGACTATGATTGTTGGAGAACTAGGACTTGATGGTGAAGTAAAGCCTGTTAAAGGAATACTTCCAATTGCCAGACAGGCTCTATTGTCAGGAATAGAGACTATTATAGTACCCTTTGAAAATGCAAAGGAAGGGGCCGTTGTATCAAAATTAAAGGTTATTGGTGTAAAGAATTTAAATGAGACAATAGCCTATCTTCAGGAAGATAATGCTCATAAGGATATGCTGCTAGAGCCAACAACAATTGATTTAAAAAGAATATTTGAAACAACGTCATATGAAGAAAGTGGTTTGGATTTTGCAGATATAAACGGACAGTCTGCAGTAAAACGTGCCATAGAGGTTGCAGCAGCAGGCTTCCATCATATTCTTATGATTGGTCCACCCGGATCAGGAAAGAGTATGATGGCAAAGCGCATTCCTACAATACTTCCACCACTTTCTGAAGATGAGGCTCTTGAAGTGTCAACAATATATAGTGTGGCAGGTCTTCTGGACACAAATGAACCACTTATTACAAAGAGACCGTTTCTAAGTCCACATCATTCAATAACGGAAACTGCACTTACTGGTGGAGGAATGGTTCCTAAGCCGGGTGTGATAAGTAGGGCACACAGAGGAGTTCTTTTTCTGGATGAGCTTGCAGAATTCAGGGCTTCTACGCTGGACCTTTTAAGGCAGCCTATAGAGGATAAGAGTATTCATATAGCAAGAGCAAACGGAACATTTGTATATCCTGCAGATTTTCAAATGGTATGTGCCATGAATGCATGTAAATGCGGTTATTATCCTGATATGAATAAATGCAGGTGCACAGAAAAAGAAATAAAAAGATATTTAAGTCATGTTTCAGGTCCGATTCTGGACAGAATTGATATTTGCATAGAGACTCCAAAGGTCGATGTTGCGGATCTAAATAACAATAATTCCCTTAATGAAAATAGTGAAACAATCAGAAATAGAGTAATGAAAGCAAGGAAAATTCAGGAGGAGAGATTTAAGAATACCGGTCTTAGATTTAATTCAGATATGTCTCCAGCGGATATTAATAAATATTGCAGACTTGGTATGAAGGAAAAAATGTATATGGAAAGGGTATTCAGATCCATGGGGCTTAGTGCCCGTGCCTATCATCGAACTCTCAGAGTTGCCAGAACTATTGCTGATCTTGAAGGAGCAGAAAATGTAAGGGAGATACATCTTTCTGAGGCGGTCTGCTATAGAATGGGCGAAAACGGCATATATAAAGGTGGTGAAAGATAATATGAATAATAAAATTTATGCGAACTGGTTTATGCATGTTCCTGGCTTTGGAATAAAGACTATGACAGAGCTTTTAAATGTTTATGGGACTTTGGAAAATGCATATCGCATGTCAGACAAGGATGCAAATAATTTACTAAAGAAAAAGCAGGCTGAAAGCTTTATTTATGCGAAACAAAATTCTGATCCAGATAAACTATATCGGAAATTAGAAGCGGAAATGATTGATATATTTCCGGAAATGGATGAAGAATTTCCGGAAAAATTAAAAAAGATTCCGAACAGGCCATTTGCCATATATGTAAAAGGAAAGATGCCTGATGAGCATATTCCATCAGTGTCTATAATTGGTGCAAGAATGTGCTCTGATTATGGAAGATATATGGCGAGAGAATTTGGAAAAGAACTTGCATATTCAGGAATACAGATAATAAGCGGAATGGCAAGTGGAATAGACGGAATAAGCCAAAGAGCTGCTTTATCAGTAAATGGTATGTCATTTGGTATTACAGGATGCGGGGTAAATGTTTGTTATCCGGAAGAAAATCGAGATTTATATGAAGATTTAATTGATAGAGGCGGGATAATTTCAGAATATGTGCCGGATACCAAGCCAAAAGCACAGTATTTTCCTCTCCGTAACAGAATAATAAGCGGTCTTTCTGATGCTGTAATAGTTATAGAAGCAAAAAAGAAAAGCGGAACAGCAATTACTGTGGATATGGCTCTTGAGCAGGGAAAGGAAGTGTTTGCACTACCTGGAAGAGTGACTGACAGACTGAGTGATGGCTGTAATGGGTTGATAAAGCAGGGGGCTTATATAGCGACATGCGCACAGGATATTATTGAATTCTTTGGAATTAATGACAATGATTACGGAAAGCTTTCCGATGTAATAGAGGAAGGCAATATGATATCAGGAAACGAAGTAGAGAAAGAGATAATGAATGCCTTGAATTTTGATAGGTTATCTATAGCGGATATTCAACAGCTTTTGGAGAACCGGTCACGAAATTTTGATACTAAGACAACAATGCAGGCTATTGTTGAGCTCTGTGCAAAAGGATACCTTATTCAGGAAAATGGATATTTAAGAAAACGATTTCTATACCGGAAATAAAGGCGGGAAACCGTTTGCGCAAAACGTTTCCGGAAAAATTTCCGAAAACGTTTTCTTAAATCAACAAAAATTTGTTATTTGTGCAAAGTGCACAAAAAAGTGTTTGGTTAATCGTTAAAGTTGTAAAGTTGACATATTAAAAAAATGGCAATAAACTAGATACATGAACAACCGATTGCGCTAACAGTTGCGCATACGGTAAAACATAATTTTCAAGTCAATTGTTATCCAGAAAAGTGGAGACAGAAAAAAGACGGAGGGAAAAAAATGAAAAAGAAATTGGTTTCAGTATTACTCGCAACAGCAATGGCATCAACAATGCTTGCAGGATGTGGATCAAGTGATTCAGCAGAGACAGCTACAGATGCTGTAGAGGAGACTGCAGAAGAAACAGCTGAAGAAGCTACAGAAGAGACTGCAGAAACAGAAGAAACAGCTGAAGAAGCTACAGAAGAAGCTGCAGAAACAGAAGAAACAGCTGAAGAGACAACAGAAGAAGGTACTGGTGATGTAGTAAGTACAGCTTCAACAGATCCAGCAGTTTATGATGGTAAAGAAGTTAAAGTTTGGGTAGCTGAAAATGTTGTTGATTTTACAAACGAACAGATTGAGGCATTCAAGGAAGCTTATCCTCAGTATGCAGGCGTAACATTTACAGTAGAAGCTGTTGGTGAAGGCGATGCTGCAGGAAATATGATCACAGACGTTACAGCAGGTGCTGACGTATATGGATTTGCACAGGATCAGATTACAAGACTTGTTACAGCAGGAGCTCTTGAAGAGGTTAATCCTGATTATGTAGCTTCAGTTGAAGCTGATAATGCAGCAGGTGCTGTTGAAGCCGGTAAGGTTGGTGATACATTATATGCTTATCCAATGACAGCAGATAACGGATATTTCTTATATTATGATAAGAGTGTTGTTACAGATCCTTCAACACTTGAGGGAATCATTGAACAGTGCGAAGCTGCTGGAACAAACTTCTATATGGATATGACAGGATGGTATCAGGTAGCATTCTTCTTTGGTACAGGATGTGAGCTTACATATGATACAGACAGCGATGGTAACTTTACAGCATGCAATGTTGACTATGCATCAGATGCTGGTCTTGTAGCTCTTAAGGAGATGATTGAGGTTGCTTCATCATCAGCATATCAGCCAGGTTCATCAGCTGGTGATGCTGTTAACTATTCAGCAATTATCGATGGTACATGGGATGCTGGTACAATTCAGGAAGTACTTGGAGACAACTATGCTTGTGCTAAACTTCCTACATTCACAGGTTCAGATGGCGAAACATATCAGCTTAGCGGATTTAACGGATGTAAGCTTCTTGGTATTAAGCCTCAGGAAGATGCTGATAAGCTTCAGATTTGTGATGACCTTGCTCTTTACCTTACAAGCGAAGAAGTTCAGCTTGCAAGATTTGAAGCAGTTGAATGGGGCCCTTCAAACTTAAATGCTCAGGCATCAGAAGAAGTTCAGGCTAATGAAGCTCTTGCAGCACTTTCAGAGCAGTTTGCATACACAATTCCTCAGGGTAACTATCCTGGAGATTACTGGACACGTGCAGAGTCTCTTGCAGGTGATGTACAGGATTCATTCCAGAGCGCATCTGATGAAGATCTTACAGCAGCTCTTGAAGCATATCAGGCTGACCTTCAGTCATATGCTCAGTAATAAAATCAATGATAAGTGTATATTCACTGTCAGAGTGATTTGAATTTGAAATAGTACTTAATTATTCTTCCGGCAGAGCGTAATACTTTGCCGGAAGTATTAATGTAAACGGGAAATATGGAGGGTGCTTACATGGCTAATACTACAAATGGCCAGGCTAAGAAAAATGGTATTGGGAATTTTTTTAGTACACTTGGCAATGATATAAAAGATATTGGTCTTACATTTAAAGAAGGCGATTTTAAGACAAGAATATCATTTATAATTTTCGGATTCGGCTCATTACTTCGTGGGTTATGGCTTAGGGGGATCGCACTTCTTGCTCTTGAAGTGGGACTGTTATATTTTATTATCGCCTTTGGATGGGATTATTTATCAAAGCTTGGAACCCTTGGTACTGTTGAAACAACAAAGCAGGGACGTACAACAGTTTATGGCGATAACAGTTTCCTTATATTGTTGTTTGGTCTGCTTACTTTATTTGCTGTATTTGCATTTATATTTATCTGGCGTATGAATATAAAAGTAAATCGCAATGAACAGCTTATGCTTCAAAATGGCAAAAAACTTCCAACCAATAAGGAAGACTTTGCATCTTTGTTTGATTCACGCTTTGACAAAACTCTTTTAGCACTTCCGGTTACTGGAGTTTTTGTATTCACTGTTTTACCTATTATTTTTATGATATGTGTTGCATTTACTAACTATGATGCTAATCATCAGCCACCTTCAAACCTTTTTACATGGGTTGGGCTTGAGAACTTTAAGAATCTGTTTTCGTTTGGAACAGCAGGTTTTGGTGGAACATTTGTCACAGTTCTTGTTTGGACTCTTGTGTGGGCATTCTTTGCAACATTTATTGATTATTTTCTTGGTATTGCTGTAGCAATGCTGATCAACAAGAAAGGTATCAGATTTAAAAAGCTATGGAGAACCATTCTTGTTATGACAATCGCAGTTCCTCAGTTCGTATCTCTTTTGTATGTTTCAAAGCTTTTTGCAAGCGATGGACTTATAAATGGATATCTTTTGAAATGGGGAGTAATATCCGAAGCTATTCCATTTTGGACAAATCCTACACTTGCTAAGATTACAATCATAGTAGTTAATATCTGGATTGGTATTCCATATCTTATGTTGATAGCTACAGGACTTCTTATGAATATTCCGGAAGATCTGTATGAAAGTGCACGTATCGATGGTGCAACACCATGGCAGATGTTCCGTCACATTACAATGCCTTACATGCTGTTTGTAACAGGACCTTTCCTTCTTACACAGTACACAGGAAACCTTAATAACTTCAATGTAATATTCCTTTTGACGCAGGGTGCTCCTAAGACAGGAAACCTTGTTGGTGGTGCAGGTCGTACCGATTTGCTTATCACCTGGCTCTATAAGATGACTATCAATGATACAAACTATCGAATGGCAGCTGTTATAGGTATTATGGTATTCGTTGTTACTGCTGTTATCAGTCTGGTAGTATACAATTTCTTACCATCAGTTAAAGATGAGGAGGGCTTCCAGTAATGGCTAAAAATAATCCGGGATCAATGAAAAGAAAAAGAACTATAGGTAATATTGTTTCTTATATCTTACTTATATTAATTAGTGTAATATGGCTTTTTCCATATTTTGGACTTTTGATGCAGAGCTTCAGATCCTATGACCCTGCAGTAGAGTATGGCGGAATGGTTGATTATATTATTCCTCACACATTTTCACTTGATAACTATAAGTTCCTTTTTGATGGAGGAACAAACTATGTAAGATGGTATTTAAATACTCTTGTAATTGCAATTTTTGTTTCCATATTTAATACAATTATAGTATTATGTGTAAGCTATGCACTTTCACGTATGCGTTTCAAGGGAAGAACTCTTCTTATGAGATTCTGGCTTGTACTTGGAATGTTCCCTGGATTCCTTACAATGATCTGCCTGTATTTCCTTCTTAAACAGGTAGGACTCACACAGGCTGGTGCGGTTCCAGGACTTATTCTTGTATCTGTAGCAAGTTCAGGTATGGGATATTATGTATGCAAGGGATACTTTGATACAATTCCAAAGGCACTTGATGAGGCTGCAAGAATTGATGGAGCTTCACGTGCAAGGGTTTTCTTCACTATGACTATTCCAATGTCAAAACCTATCATTATCTATACAGCACTTGTTGCATTTATGGGACCATGGTGTGATTACGTATTTGCATCATATATCGCATTTGGCCATGATGAAAGCTATAACGTAGCTGTTGCCATGCAGAGATGGATGGTAGTAGGAGATTATCAGGGATATTTCACAAGATTTTGCGCAGGTGGTATTGTGGTAGCTATTCCGGTAACAATTCTGTTTATGTTCCTTCAGAAGTATTATGTTGAAGGTGTAACAGGTGGAGCTGTCAAAGGCTGATAACCGGCACATGGAGGCTTAAGATGAAGGATGGTAAAATTACCATAAGTGATATTGCAAATGAACTCGGTGTATCAAAAACAACGGTGTCCAGAGCTATTTCTGGAAAAGGCAGAATAGGCGATGATACTAAAAGCCGCATAATGCAATATATAGAAGAGCATAATTACATACCTAATGTTGCTGCAAAAAGTCTTGCTCAACAGAAAACTTATTCCATTGCTGTAGTCTGGCCTGGAGATTACAATGCGGTTGACTTACCTTTTTTTCAAAAGTGTATGTTTGGGATTAATGAAATTACTTCAGATTTTGGTTATGACATAATTATTTCCATTATTAATGGAGATAATATAACAAGCCTTAAGAGAATTGTAGATAATCATAAAGTTGATGGGGTAATTCTTACAAGAACTATGGTAGATGATATCCCGGCAAAGTATTTGAAGCAATCCGGGCTGCCTTTTGTTGTAATAGGAAGTACTGAAGATGATGATATAGTACAAATTGATAATGATCACTTTGATGCGTGCAGGGAGATGACTTCAATTCTTATAGCAAAAGGACTAAAGAGACTTGCGCTCCTTGGTGGTCAGAGTAATCATGTGATCACAAGAACACGATATAAAGGATTTGTTCAAGGGTTTAAGGATAATGGACTTGAGCCATATGATGATCTTATTTATATGGATCTTGACAGTGATCTCAAAATAGAAACAATCATAAATGATATTTTAAAGAAAAAGATAGATGGTGTAATTTGCATGGATGATAATATCGCAGGTAAGGTACTTGCAATTTGCAGAGCAAATAATATTAAGATTCCACAGGAAATGAGAGTTGCATCTTTTTATAACAGCTCTATTTTGGAGAATGCAACACCTTCTGTAACATCACTTAATTTTAATGATAGAAATCTTGGAGCTGTTGCTGCAAGATCACTTCTGGAAATTATTGATGGAAGAGTAGTGGCAAATCAGAAACTTGGTAATTATGAGGTTATATTAAAGGAAAGCACAAAATGAATATAAACAAGAATACAAAAATTACATTTAATAAGAACTCCATACTATGCGATGACAAGCCATGGTTTCCCATGATGGGAGAGATTCATTTTAGCAGATACCCAAAGAAATATTGGGAGGAAGAACTGTGTAAAATGAAGTCAGGTGGTATAGATGTTGTTTCACTTTATGTTATCTGGATTCATCATGAAGAGGAAGAAGGAGTATTTGACTTTGAAGGCGACAGAGATTTAAGAACATTTCTTGAAACTGTAAAAAAATGCGGATTATACTGCATTCTCAGAATCGGACCATGGGCACATGGAGAAGCAAGAAATGGAGGATTTCCAGACTGGCTTTTAAAGGACGCAAAGGAAAAAAATTATGAGAGCAGAACAGATGCTCCTGAGTATCTCAAATATGTAAGGCGTTTTTATGAAAAAACTTTTGAGCAGGCAAAGGGGTTACTTATAAAGGATGACGGACCTATCATTGGTGTACAGATTGAAAATGAATATGGCCATGTAGGCGGTAAAACTGGTGAAGAGGGCGAACAGCATATGAGAACTCTTCATGATATGGCTGTTGAGATTGGATTTGATGTTCCTATATTTACTGCAACAGGATGGGGCGGCGCTGTTACGGGAGGAATGATCCCTGTTATGGGAGGATACTGTGAAGCTCCATGGGATCAGAGACTCACAGAGATTGAGCCTTCAGGTAATTATATTTTTACCAAAGAAAGAAATGATCATAATATAGGCTCAGATCATGGCCTTGGTGTAGGTATTACTTTTGATATGGATAAGTTTCCATATCTTACAGCTGAACTTGGAGGCGGACTTCAGGTTACAAGGCATAGAAGATGTATAGCATCAGCTACAGATATAGGTGCCATGAGTATGGTAAAGCTTGGAAGTGGTGTATCACTTCTTGGTTATTATATGTATCATGGTGGAACAAATCCGGAGGGAAAATTCAGTACTCTTCAGGAAACCAAGGCTACAGGATATCCTAATGATCTTCCTGTTTTGTCTTATGATTTTAATGCTCCTATTAAAGAATATGGACAAATGTCAGATACATATAGACAGATAAAGAGATTATCAATGTTTGTGCATGACTTTGGATCTGACATTTGTGATATGCCTTATGTAGAACAAAAGGGTAATCCATTAAAACCGGAAAATCTTACTGATCTTAGAACATCAGTAAGATATAAGGAAATTACATCTTTTGATGGTGAAAAAGTTCCTTATGGATTTTATTTTGTAAATAATTATCAAAGAAGATATGAGATGGCAGATCATAATGCTGCAAAGCTTACAGCATATGATGGCGACAGAGTACTTGCAACCTTCCCTGACAGAGATATTAAAGATGGAGATTATTTCTTCTATGCATTTAATATGCCTATTGGTGATAACGCACTTCTTACAGCTGCTGCAACACCTCTTTGCATACTTCACGGAGCAGGTGATGATGGTGCTGATGCATATGTATTCTACACAGATAATCTTACGGAGAATACATACAAGATAAAGGGCGATATGAATGGCAATGAAATCTTCACAATTTCTTCAGAAGATGCTTTAAAGGCTTCAAAGATTTGTGACAAGGATGGAAGAGAGTATCTTGTTATTGGCAATCATGAGATTGTATGCACTGCAGATGGCGGTTATGAAATGTTTGTTTCAGTAGAAAAAGAAGAAAAGCCAATTATCAAGGTATGGCCAGGCGGTGCAGAAATAGGTGGCTTTAAATGTATTAAAGCTGCAACAGGGCAGGGACTTGCAGAATTTGAGGCTGTCAGGAGTTATTCAAATACTGCTAAAGTAAGTTATAAAGAACTTCCAACAAGCAGCGACTATGAAAGCTTTTATTCAATGGAAGTTTCTGATATACCTGAAGATGCAGATGAACTTTACCTTAATATTGACTATGCCGGTGATATTGCAAATATGTTTATGGATGGAAAGCATATTGCAGACAGTTTTTATACCGGACAGAAATGGGAAATTGGTTTAAAACGTTTTGGATTTTCTGACAGATTCAGTTCTTTAATTGTTATAGATCCTTTGTATGAGGATACGAAAGTGTACCTTCAGAAGTGGCCTGTATTAAAAAATGGAAAAGCAGGTTATATAAATTTTATAACAAGTTTATCTCAATTTCGTATAAAATTGAGTTAATTAGTAGTAAAATGGTGTTATCGGTAGTATGGTAACACCATTTTTCGCTATTTAGGAGTAATAGTATATGCCAGATCCCAATTCAGAATTGACATTAACATACTCAAGTGTATTGAGAGATAAGAATAATTTGCGAATAGTAAGAGTCAGATTTGAACGTATGGTATCGGGAAAACTTCAGTTTGCAGAAGGAGTGGTTCCTGATGGCATAATAGATAAAAGTAATGGTTTTTCTCCTGAAGAAGTTGTATCTCTTGAGGAGTATCTTAAAGGTTCAGCTGATGAGATTATGAAGAAAGCTAAGGTGATCAGTAATCCATTAAAGTGGTTTTGATAATCGGAGTGAATATATATGGCAGAATATAACTTTTATTTTGATGTTTGCGCAAACTGCATATGGATAACTATATTTTTCATATCATTTTTTAGAAAACGAGTTCCTACATATAGAAACAGAGTTTATATAGGGCTTTTTGTCTGTAATGCAATGGCATGTATTTCTGATAGGGTAGATACTATGCTTCATGCAAATGTTATGCCTGGGGACCTGACATTCCATTATGCTCAGGTGGCAGTAAGCTCGGTTTATTTTGCGTTTCATCTACTTACTACAGTTTTTTATATAATATATATTTATGCACTTATTAATATTCATATTGAGTTATGGAAGGATTTTGAAAAGATATTTCTTCCATATTTTATAGTGCTTCTTGCTATTATAGCTAATATTTTCTATCCAATAATTTTTTATTATGATATGGAAGGAAATTATTATAGAGGTAAGGGAATCATAGTCATGTATCTGATTGCTGCCTACTATATCTTTTTTGGTGTGTACCAGCTTTTCAAATACAGATCACTTATAAATAGAAGAATAATGCTTGCGGTATGTAGCTTCATTGCGCTTATAATTGTTGGTATTTTGGTTCAGTACTTTAATCCGAATATACTTGTTGAGAATTTCTGTATAACTATAAGTATTACGCTTGTATATATTACGATCAATAATCCTTCTGAAAGTATTGATTCATCAACCGGATTGCTGAATAGAAGAGCTTTTTTATCGGGAATATCTCTTTATGTGTCGAGAAAAGAACCTAATGTTTCAGTATATATTACTGTAGATAGTATGAGAGCAATGGATACCCAGCTTAGCAGGACTCAGACAGAAGATATTATGAGGCTTATAGCAGGCTATCTGAAAAGATTCTCCAGATGGGGATATATATATAAATATTCTTTGTATACTTATGCCATATCTTTTATGGAAAATGACCCGAACAGAGTACAGGATGTTCTTAAGGAAATTTCTAACAGATTTAAGGAATCCTGGAAAACAAATGACATGATAATACATGTAGATGCAAGATGCTACAGCATGAGTTATCCTGAAAATTACGAGGATGTTACAGATCTTATAAAGAAGATAGAAACTATTTCTGAAATGGATTCATATAAGGGGATGGATATTATTGATATAAATAATATTAATATGAAGAGTCTTCAGTTGGAAAGGGATATTGAAAAACTTGTAAAAAATTCTCTTATTCACAGGACTGGTGATGTAAGATTCCAGCCTGTATATGAAAACGGAAAGAATATAGTTTATTATGACTCAGTTTTTTATTTTCCTGACCAGAACGGAACATATATAAAAGGTTCAAACCATGTAAATGATTTTGATATGAATAGTACACTTTCCGAGGTTGATGATTTTGTTCTTCATAAAGCATGTCAGTTTGTCAACAAATATAGAGGACAGTATTCAAAAAAGATAAGAGTTTCAATTATGTTTTCACATGCTTCAATAATGAAACCGGATTTTTCTATCTATTTACGTAATGTACTTGCGGAAGAAAATGTAAATTCTGATGAAATTTACTTGAAGATATCACAAAGTTCTATAAGTGGTGTTGATAAGAGCATACTAAAGCCTTTAACAGATCTTGTAGGACTTGGATATAAAGTTATTGTTGATAATTATGGAAAAGGTTATTCAGATGTAAACAGGCTTGTTCAGCTAAATGCAGAAATAATAAATATGCATCATTCACTTATTGAATCTGTAATTGAAAATGAGGAATTTTTAGAATTACTTACAGCAGTTGTGGATATGCTGCATGATATTAAGAAGAAAGTTAGTATATCTGATATTTCCAGTGAAAAAGAGGCAGAAATTGCCCAAAGGGCAGGAATTGATTTTATACAGGGAGATGAGTATAAGGAACCTATAGAAGAACTTATGCTTGATGACTTTGTATATAGACAGAAGGCATATATTTAAAAGGGTGAGTTTATGGCGATTACGATGGACAGCAGTGCACAATATGGAATCTGGTTTAATATAGCTGCGATAATTCTATGCTTTATACTGATAGCTTTAAACAAATTTGATAAGCAGCTTCCAAACACTCAGAACAAATTGTTTTCGATTCTTCTTAATGAGGTTTGCGCATTAAATATTGTTTCATTTTTGCACAGTTTTTATCTGATTAATGAAGAGGTAAATTCAAGTGTTCCGGAAATTGTGGACCTTATTCTTGTTTATATTGAGAAGACATTGCTTTTCATGTGTCCGTTTATTGTATTTTTATACACGCTGTCTGTTTTTAATATTCATTTTGGAAAGTGGCGGACATTATTTATATGTATAATTCCTGAAGCAATTGTTATTTTTATTATTTTCTCTTCTTTATTTACTGACTATTTTTATCATTTTAATGAGATTCATGAAAATGAATATAATTATCCTCAGGCAGGCTTTATTTATACAGGAATATTTGTATGTATTTTTGTTGGAATTTATTATGGCATCAAATATAGAAAATTTCTTACAAAGGAAAAATATGCCAGCTTTTGGGCATATGTAATTCTGACTCTTGCAGGCATACCAATCAGAATAATAACAAAATCAGCTTCGATATTTGAGTTTTTCCTGGTTCTCAGTCTGCTTTTGTGCCTGTTTACATTACAGAGTCCTATAGAGAGTACTGATATGGAGTCAGGACTCCTTAATATAAATGCGCTTAAATTTACAATATCGTCTAATCTAGCGCAGAAAAAGAGCTTTTATCTGGTACAGGTACTGGTTCCGGATTTGTCTTATGCTGAGCTCTCTATGGCAAGCGATGATTCGTCAATGCTTGTAAAGCTTATATCAGAATTTATGAAGGGGCTTAGCAAAAATGCTGTAGTTTTCAGGTCTGATGTGGGAAAATTCTGTATATATATAGAAGGAGGAAACCTACCTTATATTGAACTAAAGGGCGATGTAGAGGGTATGATAAAGCGATTTGATGATCCATGGAGGCTTAGCCAGGAGGATTATATATTACCTGCAAAAGCTTGTATTATAGCCTGCCCAAGGGATGCAAAAAATGCTGAAGATGTACTTGATATTTTTGAACTTGCAAGTAAGGACACCAAGAGCAAGGATGTAGTGGATATTAATGATCTTAATATGATGCAGAATGCACTTGATAAAAGACTTGATGAAATTGTCAAGAATGCACTTAATGATGGATCATTAGAAGTTTTTTATCAGCCTGTATATAATCCTCTTAGCGGTACCTATGACTGCGCTGAAGCTCTTCTTAGATTAAAGACTACAGATTATGGTTATATCTCACCTGCAATTTTTGTACCAGTTGCTGAACGAAATGGCATGATAATGAAAATAGATAACTTTGTTATAGATTCTGTTTGTCGAATGCTTAGAAATTCAAATGCTGTAGGATTGGGACTTAAATATGTTTCAATTAATCTTTCTACCATGGATCTTATTCAGAGTGATATAGTAGAAAAATTAACTGAAACAATGCGTAAATTCAGAATCCCATTTGATAAAATTCATGTTGAAGTTAGAGAAACAGCAAACGAAGAAGTTTCAGCTGTAATTAACGACAATATTAAGAGACTTTCAAGTCAGGGAATAGGAATCGAACTGGATAATTTTGGCGCAGGATACTGCAATCTTAACAGGC
Source organism: Butyrivibrio sp. (assembly GCA_024688095.1). Lineage (GTDB taxonomy): Bacteria > Bacillota > Clostridia > Lachnospirales > Lachnospiraceae > Butyrivibrio. The sequence goes on along the minus strand of JAILEJ010000396.1, from coordinate 8,126 downwards.
TTCCAAAGACACCAATAGATATTATAAAAATTGATAAATCAATTGTTCAGAATGCTCTGGATTCTGAAAAAATATACAGGCTTCTTAACAGTGTTGTGAAGATTTCAAAGATTATGAGAATGGAAATTGTTGCAGTAGGCGTGGATACTGGTGAACAGGCAAGAGAATATATAAGGCTTGGATGCGGTCATGTGCAGGGATTTTTCTATGCAAGGCCTATGCATCTTGAGGACTTCATTCTGTTTTTGGAAGATAATAACTGAATAATTTAATATTTATTTGTTGAAACTTACGCGACACCATTGTAAAATCTTTTAGTGAAGTTTGAGATTAAGAATGGTTAATGTCGCGTATTTTTTGTGGCATAGAAAGGATAAATATGGCTTTAATTAAGAAACCGGTAACAGGAATGAAGGATGTACTTCCTGCAGAAATGAAACTTAGAGATTATGTTATCGGAGTTATAAAGGAAACATACGGAAAATTTGGATTTACTTCAATAGAGACACCAGCAGTTGAATCACTTGCTAATCTTAACAGTAAGCAGGGCGGAGAAAATGAAAAGCTCATTTTCAAGATTATGAAAAGAGGAGAGAAATTACATCTCGACACAGCGAAGGAAGAAAATGATCTTACTGATAGTGGACTTCGCTATGATCTTACCGTTCCTCTTGTCAGATTTTATTCAAATCACCAGAATGAACTTCCATCACCTTTTAAGGCACTTCAGATGGGATATGTATGGCGTGCTGACAGACCTCAGAAGGGAAGATATCGCCAGTTCATGCAGTGTGATATAGATATACTTGGTGAGCCTTCCAATCTTGCTGAAATAGAGCTTATCCTTGCTACAACAACAACGCTTGGAAAGCTTGGTTTCAAGGGATTTCAGATCAGAATTAATGAGAGAAGAATCCTTAAGGCAATGGCTGCTTACAGCGGATTCTCAGAAGAAAGCTATGATGGTGTATTTATTACACTTGATAAAATGGATAAAATCGGTCTTGAAGGAGTTCAGGAAGAACTTTCAAAGGATGGCTTTACAGATGAGCAGATAAACAAATATATTGATCTGTTTAAAGCTGTTGAGAACGCAAAAGGCGTTGATGCAATCAGAATTCTTGCAGATAAGCTTGGAGATTACCTTGATGCAGAGGTTAAAGATAGTCTTGAAGAGATCATAACAAGTGTAGAAGCTACTAAAAATGCTGATTTTGAAACTGTATTTGATCCTACGCTTGTAAGAGGAATGTCATATTATACAGGAACAATTTTTGAAGTTGCTATGCCTCAGTACGGCGGAAGCTGCGGTGGTGGCGGACGTTACGATAAGATGGTAGGAAAGTTTACAGGACAGGATACTCCAGCATGTGGATTTTCTATTGGATTTGAGCGTATCATTATGATCATGCTTGATGAGGGATTCCAGATTCCAGGAGAGAATGATAAGGAAGCATATCTTATTGAAAAAGGTGTTCAAGGCCAGATGCTTTCTGATATAATTGCTCAGGCTCAACAGGCAAGAAAAGACGGCACACAGGTTCTTGTGGCAAGAATGAACAAGAATAAGAAGTTCCAGAAACAGCAGCTTGCAGAACAGGGATATACAGAAATTAAAGAATTTTACAAAAATCCATTAAATTAATAAATATCATTTATAGAACCCGTGGTTAAGTTATGACTGCGGGTTTTTATTTTTCCAAAAAAAGAACAAAAAATTGATATAAATAGGTGTTTTTGCATAGAAAAAAGCAGAAAATGAAAAGAAATTTGTGAATAATTAATTTAAAATAATAATAAAGTTGATGAAAATCAATAAATGAAAAGAAGGAGAAGCGGAATGATAAGAAAAGGTTTTAAGATGAAGCTGTATCCGGGGCAGGAAAAAGAATATGAGAAACGTCATAATATGCTCTGGCCAGAGATGAAGGAAATGATTCATCAGTATGGCGGACATAATTACAGCATTTTCCTTGATGAAGAAACAGATATCCTTTATGGATATATTGAAATTGAAGATGAAGAGCTGTGGGCAAAGGAAGCAGACACAGAGATTAACCGTAAATGGTGGGACTTTATGGCTGATATAATGGAAACTAATCCTGATAACAGTCCCGTTTCTATTGATTTACATCCTGTATTTCATCTGGATTGAAAAAATTTTCAAATTTTATCAATTTAGTATTAACTTTTGTTTGGTTTTCTCCGATACACATTGTGAGTGTATTTCTTATGAGGGTGAGAGGTTCACATATCCAGCCATTTGGGTGACCGGGAAGGGTAGTGATAATTCTTTTTCCATTAAGATCTACGGAAAAGGTTGTCATACCTTCTCGTATCCCGAGGCCAGTAAATTTAATATAGGCTTCTTTAGCTGACCAGATTCGAAAAAATTCGTGTTTTCGCAGGTCGGCATTTTTTATGCTATTTAAGTACTCGTTTTCAGAGGGAGAATAGAATCTTGCCGCAATTTTGTCACAGTTTGAAGCTCTTTCTTCCTGTATATCAAGTCCGATTTCCTGATCTGAAAAAGCGCATGCAACATATTCTCCTGAATGAGATATGGAAAAATGGAGTTCCGGGTAATCTGTAAAATAGGGTTTTCCATCCTCTCCAAAACTAATGTCGGGATTTTTTATATGTTTTCCCTGGTACTCATCAAGCCCGGTCTGAAGAAGATAGGATGCTGCAATGCTCCTTGCTCTGTCAGCCTGTGATTTGTAATCATAAGCTTTCTTGAGACGTGACTGTGGGATAAAGCTTGTCAATTCCTTCGGAAAGTCAGGGTGTTGAATTAATATTGTTATGTTGCTATAGTAAATTATTGTCATACGGCCTCTTATATTGCGCAGTTAAATGCGATTATTTTTATAATGCAGACAAAAATAATAATAAAGGAAAATATATGGATAAGTATACTACAATTATTTTTGATTTGGATGGTACACTTTTAAATACTTTGGAAGATTTAAAGGATTCAGTTAATCATGTGCTATCTGAAAATGGATATGAAGAAAAAACTTTGGATGAAATAAGGAAAGCTGTTGGAAGCGGAACTAAGGTGCTTTTTGAAAGAGTTCTGCCGTATGGCTCACAAAATAAAGATTTTCAGAAGATTTTTGATGAATATCAGGTTTATTACCTTGAACACTGCAATGATAAAACCGGTCCATATGACGGCATTATTGAAACAATGGCGGTGTTAAAGGATAAAGGCTATAAGATGGCTATTGTATCTAATAAGCCAGATGCTGCTGTTAAAGAGCTTAGAGATAAATATTTTGGAGATTATCTTGAGGTTGCAATTGGTGATAAGGAAGGCAGGAGAAGAAAACCCTATCCTGATTCAGTAATTGCAGCAATGGAAGAACTTCATAGCAGTAAGGATGAGTGTGTATATGTCGGAGATTCTGATGTTGATTATCAGACAGCTCTTAATTCAGATCTTTTCTGCATTTCCTGTTTATGGGGATTTAGAACAAAAGAGGAACTGGAAGAGGCCGGTGCAAGCTTTTTTATAGAAAATCCCATGGATTTAGTAGATGTAATGAACAGATTTTGAAGATTTGATTATTAATGGTATTATTTAAGGAAAATATTAAATATGTGATGGCTTGTAGAAACTGTCATCGTATTTATTAATTAGGAGGGATTTCTTTTGCAAACGGTTGTAGTACAGGTAGTTGTTCTGGTTGTGCTTATTCTGTTATCTGGATTTTTTTCATCAGCGGAAACTGCCATGGCAATGGCAAATAAAGTGAAGATTAAGACACTCGCTGATGATGGAGATAAAAGAGCTAAAGCTGTTATGAAGATTAATGATGATTATCAGACTATGCTTTCAAGTATACTTATTGGTAATAATATTGTTAACCTTTCGGCTTCATCTCTTACGACAGTTCTTGTCAGTAACACATTTGGTTCCATGGCAATTGGTGTTGCTACAGGAATTTTGACATTTGTAATTCTTGTTGTAGGTGAAATTGTTCCTAAAACTCTTGCGACAGTTTATGCTGATAATATTGCACTTGCATATTCGAAGGTTATTCTTTTTCTTATGAGAGTACTTACACCAATCGTGTATATTGTAAATGCAGTTACGAATGTTGTTTTAAAGGCACTCAGGGTTGATACCAACAGTAAGGTTGCCATGACTGAAAGCGAGCTTAAAACATATGTTGATGTAAGCCATGAAGATGGAGTTATTGAAACTGGCGAAAAGGAAATCATATACAATGTATTTGATTTTAGTGATGCAAGAGCTAAAGATGTTATGATACCCAGGATTGATATGTCATGTGTTGCAGTTGACTGTGGTTATCATGAAGTGATGAGAATATTCAAACAGGATATGTATACAAGAATTCCTGTTTATGAAGATAACAATGATAATATTATTGGTCTTATAAATATTAAAGATATGATCCTTGTTACAGACAGAGATCATTTTGATGTTAGGAATTATATAAGAGAAGCTTATTATACCTATGAATTTAAAAAGACAGCAGATCTTTTGCTTGAAATGAGAGAGAATGGACACAGCGTAGCTTTTGTTCTTGATGAATATGGTGCAACTGTTGGAATGATAACTCTTGAAGATCTTCTTGAAGAAATTGTTGGTGAAATCCGTGATGAGTATGATTCAGATGAGGAAGAGCTTATAAAAAATGTCGGAGAAGACAGATATCTTATCGAAGGCAGTGTAAAGATCGATGATATTAATGATGCTGTAGATCTTGATCTTGATTCTGAAGATTATGATTCTATTGGTGGTCTTATGATTGAAAAGCTTGACAGACTTCCAAGGGGCGGTGAGTCAATTACCCTTGATAATGGAATTACACTTACTGCAAGAGGTATCAAGCGTAACAGAATAACAAAGGTGCTTATGAGCATACCTAAAGATGCTTATAAATCAGCGAAGGAAGCTGCCCTGGAGAAGTCCGAAGAGGAAGATGATTCTTCCACAAAAAACACTTTTAATGAAAATGAATATATGTTATAATTTTCAAGAATAATGGAATTATAGTTTATCAACTTTTTTATATTCCAGTAGGAGGATTTTTAAATGAAACATGTAAAAACACTTGCAACAAGAAATCTTAAAGAGTCTATGAAGAAGGGCGGATGTGGTGAGTGCCAGACATCATGCCAGTCAGCATGTAAGACATCTTGCACAGTTGGTAATCAGAGCTGCGAGCAGATTGAAACTGTAAATAAATAATCATTCAATGATCATAAGACTGGTCATTTAACAGGCAGCGGCTTACGTCGCTGCTTGTTTGTTGCATAGTATTATGTGAATTTTTGGTGAGGGGTCTATATTATATTATTGATAGATTTATCAGGTAGGAAGTAGGATTTTTATTTATGATTCATGCATATAAAAACAACGGATACGATATTGTACTTGATGTTAATAGCGGTTCCGTACACGTTGTGGATGATGTTGTATTTGACATTGTTACTTTGGTCGAGGATATTCTGGTAGAGAAATTTGGCACTGCACAGATACCTGAGGATCAGGAAGGTACAACAGACGAAGCACTTAATCAGGAAGTTCTTGCTAAGATTTGTGAGATTTCTGATATAACCTCAAAATATAGTAAGGAAGATATTTCTGATGCAGTATCAGATGTATTGGAACTTAGATCAAATGGGGTTCTTTATACAGACGATGTTTATGAAAATTATGTAGAAGATTTTAAATCTCGTGATACAATAGTAAAGGCATTATGTCTTAATATTGCACATGATTGTAACCTTAGATGTAAATATTGTTTTGCAGATGAGGGTGAATATCATGGAAGAAAAGCTCTTATGAGCGAAGAAGTAGGAAAGGCAGCACTTGATTTCCTTGTTGCCAATTCTGCAGGCAGAAGAAATCTTGAAGTTGACTTTTTTGGCGGCGAACCACTTATGAACTGGGGCGTTGTCAAGAAGCTTGTTGAGTATGGAAGAGAAATCGAGAAAAAGCACGATAAGAATTTCCGTTTCACACTTACTACAAATGGTACACTTTTAAATGATGAAATCCTTGAATTTGCCAACAAGGAAATGGGAAATATCGTTCTTAGTATTGATGGACGAAAAGAAGTTAATGATGCAATGAGACCTCTTCAGGGAGGACAGGGAACTTATGACAGAATAGTACCTAAGTTCAAAAAGGTTGCAGAAAGTCGTCATCAGTTAAGATATTTTGTAAGAGGAACTTTCACACATAATAATCTAGATTTTTCAGAGGATGTAAAGCATCTTGTAGAGCTTGGATTTAAACAGATTTCAGTTGAGCCTGTTGTTGCAAGCCCTGATGACTGGTATGCATTTAAAGATGAAGATATACCGATCATCCTTGAAGAATATGACAAACTGGCAAAATACTATATTGAAAAGCATAAGAAGGGCGAAGGCTTTAATTTCTTCCATTTCAATATAGACCTTGCAGGCGGACCATGTGTAGCCAAGAGATTGTCTGGTTGTGGTTCAGGATGTGAATATCTTGGAGTTACTCCATGGGGTGACCTTTATCCATGCCATCAGTTTGTTGGTAATGAAGACTTTATTATGGGTAACGTTTTCGAAGGTATAAAGAGAACTGATATAAGGGATATGTTTAAGGAAAGTAATGTATACTCACGTCCCGACTGTCAGAAATGTTTTGCAAGATATTATTGTAGTGGTGGATGCGCTGCTAATGCTTATAACTTTAATGGAGATATCAATACAACTTATAAGCATGGATGTGAATTACAGAGAAAGCGTATCGAATGTGCTATTATGATAAAAGCGGCTTTAGCCGAATAAAAGTCAGATAAATGGCTTAATTTTTAGGAGGAACAAACTATGAAAAAGGGGAAGGCGATAGTATCGCTAATTCTGTGTCTTCTGATTATCGGAGCACTAGGTTACACAGCTTATTTTGGATTGGGTTCTGATAATTCAGGAAGTCTTAAGACAATTGACCTCGGACTTGATCTTGCAGGTGGTGTCAGCATTACTTATGAAGCAGTTGGTGATGAGGATCCAAGTGCAGAAGATATGGCTGATACAATTTATAAGCTGCAAAAGCGTGTAGAGCAGTATAGTACAGAGGCTCAGGTATATCAGGAAGGTTCAGACAGAATCAATATTGAAATACCAGGTGTATCAGATGCAAATGCAATTCTTGCAGATTTAGGTCAGCCAGGTAATCTGTATTTTATAGCTGAAACAGATAGTGATGGAAACAGCAACTATGAACTTGGTCTTTCAGAAGATGGCTTGACATATGGCTATCAGCTTACAAAGACAATTGAAGAACTTGATGCAGAAGGCAGTATTGTTCTTCAGGGTGAAGATATCGCTGATGCTCAGGCTGGATACCAGAACAGTGGTACAGCAAATGCACAGGAACCAGTTGTAGAGCTTACATTTACTGATGAAGGAACAACCAAGTTTGCAGAAGCTACAAAGAAGGCTTATGCAAATGGTGAGTCAATTGGTATCTATTACGATGGTGAATTTATTTCAGTTCCTACTGTTCAGGCAGAAATTACTGATGGTAAGGCTGTAATTACAGGTGAGAACTCATACGAAGATGCTTCAAATCTTGCATCAATGATCCGTATCGGTGGTCTTAAGGTACAGCTTCAGGAACTTCGTTCAAACGTAGTAGGAGCACAGCTTGGTTCAGAAGCTATCCATACAAGTTTGATCGCAGCAATTGTAGGTTTTGCACTTGTTGTTATCTTTATGATCGTAATATTCCGTTTACTTGGTTTTTCAGCAAGTATTGCACTTGTTATATATAGTGAACTTATGGTAATCCTTCTTTCAGCATTTGAGATTACTCTTACACTTCCAGGTATTGCAGGTATTATTCTTTCAATTGGTATGGCTGTTGATGCCAATGTTCTTGTATTTGCCAGAACAAGAGAAGAACTTGCTGCCGGTAAAGGTGTAAATGAAGCAAGAAACAGTGGTTATCAGAAGGCGTTCTCCGCTATCATAGATGGTAATATAACAACACTTATAGCTGCAGCAGTTCTTGGACTTCGTGGAACAGGTACAATTAAGGGCTTTGCTTCAACACTTGCTCTTGGTATTGTTGTATCAATGTTTACAGCACTTGTTGTTACAAGATGGAT
>JAILEJ010000376.1 GCA_024688095.1 Butyrivibrio sp. | reverse complement strand
TTATGACTCTATGAATGTAGATGTGGCTATGAGAGTCATAAGAATTACTATAGGCAAGTAAGAATTATGACTCTACAGCGTTGCAAGGTGCTAAATAGGTCATAAAATATGAGAACTTGAGGGCTGTGTAACATGAAATTATGACTCTATGAATGTAGATGTGGCGGCGAGAGTCATAATAAGTGCAATCGGCAAGTAAGGATTATGACTCTACAGCGTTGCAAGGTGCTAAATAGGTCATAAAACATAAGGATAAGCAGATCAATGAAATAGAAATTATGACTCTATGAATGTAGATGTGGTGGTGAGAGTCATAATAAGTGCTATCAGCAAGTTAGGATTATGACACTTCAACAGGAAATAAATATATGGCGTTCGAATATCGTATTTATCAGGCGCTTGATTACAAATAAGCAAAATAAAAGTTCTGCAAGAGTGCATAGCACCGCGAAGCGGCATGCTCTTGACAGAACTTTTTCTTTGACTTTAATCTCTATAGCGCCTGATAAATAAAGCGTGAACGTGTTCTTAACACATTTAAATATTTAAATTCACATTCTTAAAATATTGAATTTCACCGCCTGCTATGAGAATTAGATAGGTATTTAATTCTGTGAAGTATCATTATCAGATGAAATTATGTCTTTTTGTGAAGTATCATTATCAGATGAAATTATGTCTTTTGGTGAAGCCTCATTATCAGATGAAATCACGTCTTTAGCTGAAGACTTATCATCGGATGTAGTTTCATCTTCAGATGGGATATTATCAAGTGTTTTTTCTTCATAAGTATTTTCTTTATTTTTGTTGGCAACCTTTGTTTTTATTGAGTTAACAACTTTTTTCTTTATTTTTTTCTTTGCTTTCTTTTTGATTACGTGAAATGATAATAGAATACTGATAGGAATTAAAAAGCCAAGTACCAGCTTGGCAATATAATTCATTTTTTTTCTACGTCTTTCTTTTTCTCTTTCTTCAATAAAAGCTTCAATTACATCGATCATAATAAATACTCTCCCATTTTTTATTACTAAGAATGTGGAACGCAGGATGCTTGTGAGCAATCTCGTTTTGTGCACAAAAAACATATATCTGTATAAATTATATTAACATTATACATTAAAAAGCAATAATACTTATTTATAAATCAAATATTTTCTAATAATTAATATACGTATCATTGTCTTATTTATGCCTTTATTTTATATACGTATAATTTATATATTTTCTTTTACGATATTTTGATTTGCGCAGAGGTGTTGTATAATAAAGGGATTGGAGGAAGTTTAAGATGTTTGATAGAGCAAATATCAGAAAAGAAACAACACCTGCTGTATATGTTAGGGCAAGAAGTCTTTATACTTCAGGTCATGTTGGAAATGTGAATGCTACTGGAGATCTATCTTCAGTTTTGATTTCAGGAAGTATTCTTGGAAGCCATTATGATAAAAGATATCTTGCATCTGCAAATATTAATGTTAATACCGGTGATATTATTGAATGTAAATGTAGTTGTCCTGCAGCTTCTATGTTCAGAGTCTGTAAGCATTGTGCTGCGCTTCTTTTGTATTATGTAGATCATCATGATTCAGATTATATGCTCTCTTCTTCGGAGTTTGCAGAGGAGAATATTCTTCCTGAAACATCAGCAACTGAATCTTTTTTTAATAAAAATTCATATGAAAATCGAAATGTATCTGGTGCAGGAAGGACTTTTTCATCAGAGAAATTAAGTTCTCATGAAAAATATACATCCTTTGATACATTGAAGCTTCTAAGAGAATATGCTAATAATGTTAATTTTCTGCCGTTTCAAGGTGCATCTGATATAAATCTGGAACCTCATCTTAGTCTTAAAAATGATAAACTTGAGTTAGAATTTCGTATAGGTCAGAGCAAGAAGTATGTTGTTAAAGATATAGGATCGTTTATAACTGCTGTTAATGAAAATATAGTATTAAGCTATGGAAAAACATTTAGTTTTGTTCATAATATATCAGCATTTGACTCATCTTCACGTGATCTCATTGGGTTTTTATATAAATATTTTAAAGAAAAAGCAGCCAGAACCTCATCATTCTATCATGGATATACGGGGATTGATTTACTAAATATCCCCCATAAACGTACTATTGAATTATGTGGACATGAAATTGATGATTTTATGAATGCAGTTAAAAATTCTACTTTTTATTTAAAAAAGGATGATTATAGGAATCCATATCCACAGGAACGTATTTATACCATTACTTATGATATGCCAGATTTAAGCATGTCTATTACTGGATCAGATGAGGGCATAAGCTTTGATGTAAAGGATTTCTCAGTAATTGAGGGATATGATTACTTTTTCTTCATTGAAAGCGGCAATATACATATGATTGATATCAAGGACATAAATGATATTATTCCTTTTTTGAGATTTAATTGTAAAAGAGTTCCTGCCAGGGAAAAGTTTATTGCAAAGGCTGCTATTCCAACTTTTATAGGAACAATGCTTCCTATATTAAAAAAGTATTTTAATATTA
>JAILEJ010000375.1 GCA_024688095.1 Butyrivibrio sp. | reverse complement strand
GAATGTAGATGTGGCAGTGAGAGTCATAAGAAGTACTATCGACAAGTAAGGTTTATGACTCTACAGCATTGCAAGGTGCTAAATAGGTCATAAAATATTAGCACTAGAGGGTTGTGGAACATGAATTTATGACTCTATGAATGTAGATGTGGCGCCGAGAGTCATAAGAAGTACTATCGACAGGTAAGAATTATGACTCTACAGCATTGCAGGGTGCTAAATAGGTCATAAAATATGAGCGCTAGATGGTTGTGTAACATGAATTTATGACCTATTTAGCACCCTGCAATGCTGTAGAGTCATAATCCTTACTTGCTGATTGAACTTATTATGACTCTTACTGCCACATCTACATTCATAGAGTCATAAATTCATGTTCCACAACCATCTAGTGCTCATATTTTATGACTTATTTAGCACCATGTAATGCTGTTGAGTCATAATTCTTACTTGTCTATAGCACTTCTTATGACTCTCGCTGACACATCTACATTCATAGAGTCATAATTTCAATTTCATTGATCTGCAAACACTTAATTTTTATGACTTAATGAATGTAGATGTGGCGGTTAGAGTCATAAGAATTACTATAGACAAGTAAGAATTATGACTCTATAGCATTGTATGATGTTAGATAAGTCATAAAAATTAAGTGTTTGCAGATCAATGAAATTGAAATTATGACTTATTTAGCACCTTGCAATGCTGTAGAGTCATAATTCTTACTTGTCGATTGTACTTATTATGACTCTCAACGCCACATATGCATTCATAGAGTCATAATTTCTTCATGCGACAGCATTTTTTATTTGTCAGGCAGATGATTACCATGTAGTCAAAGAAAAAAATTCTGTCAAGAGTGCATAGCACCGCTAAGCGGCATGCTCTTGACAGAATTTTTACTTTGACTTTAATTTTTATAGCGCCTGATATATTTTTTATGAATTAAATTATTATTTAAGAGTTTCTGCTCTTTGGGCGATGTTTTTCTGGAAGTTGATAACATCATGATCATATTCTTCATCCATTAGTGTTGAATGAATAAGAAAATCTGCTGTAGCCTTATTGTTAGCAAATGGAATATCATAAACCTGTGCTATTCTCATGAGAGCTTTAACATCTGGATCATGAGGAGCTGCTGTAAGTGGATCCGAAAAGAATATTACGAAATCAATCTTGCCTTCAACAATTTTGGCTCCAATCTGCTGATCTCCACCAAGTGGACCTGAGTTATAACCACGTACAGGAAGATCTGTTGCATCTGTTATCATCCTAGCTGTAGTTCCTGTACCGCAAAGAAAATGTCTTTTTAATATCTCAGCATTTTCCTTGCACCACTCTATAAGCTCTGCCTTCATTCCATCGTGTGCAATAAGAGCAATATTTTTCTGTTTTCTGATAGTAAGTGTAATTGTGTCTGTCATATTAGTCCCCTTATTATTCCTTTATCATTTATATCCTTATTATTTATCCTTCATTCTTTCAATGGCATCCATTGCAAGAAGTGATCTTTCACATTCAGAACCGGTAAGCGATATCTGCCAGCAAAGACTGCTGCCCTTCATATGCTCTGCCGCATAGGAAAGTCCATTTGTTCTCTCATCAAGAAATGGTCTGTCTATCTGATTCGGATCTCCAAGAAGTATAATCTTTGTATCTTTTCCGGCCCTTGTAATAATACCTTTAGCCTGAGAAGGAGTCATATTCTGAGCTTCATCTATTATAAGATATGTCTTTAAAATAGATCTTCCTCTTATAAAGTTCAAAGCTTCACACTGAACAATTCCTCTGTCAAAAATTTCTTCTGTTTTTCCTTCAAGTTCCTTTTCATCCGCATATCTTTCTTCTTCATTTGAATCTATAAGCTGTTCAAGGTTATCAATAACCGGTCTCATAAGTGGAGATATTTTTTCCTGCTCATCACCAGGCAAAAAACCTATATCATCATCAAACTGAGAATTAGGTCTGCAAACCAAAATTCTTCTATACTCACCAGTTGGTCTGTTAATCATTTTCTCAAGACCTACAGCCAGTGAATAAAAAGTCTTAGCTGTTCCAGCCATACCTTTTACTATTACAAGCGGAGCTTTTTCTGCAGGCTGCATGAGTGCTTCCTGTAAAAAATACTGTCCGGCATTTCTAGGTTTTACACCATAAGGCTGACTCTTTTCATAATCAAGCTTTTTGATAAATCCCTTTTCAACTCGGCCCATCTGAGTTTTGTTATTAGACTGATCTGCTTTAAGAATTACAAATTCATTTTCATATAATTCTGGAAGATATTTTCCTCCATCCTTATCACAGCAATATACCTGCTCAACAGGAATACCATTCTTTTTAAATCCGCTGAATAATTCTTCAGGAGCATAAACTGTTATACGTCCACTATACTGTTCAGTACGATCAGCAACCTGCTCAGTTGTAAAATCTTCTGCCTTTATCCCTAATATCTGAGCCTTAATCCTAAGAAGAATATCCTTAGTAACAAGAATAACATCCGTCTTCTCGGAATCTGTCAATCCCTTACAAACTTTCAAAATACGATTATCAGATTTATATTCCGATAAATCATGTGGAAGTTCAACATCTTTAAAATTCTTTTCAATACGAAGAACACCTCCGTTCTCCATTTGAATTCCCTTTGTAAGATCGCCTTCATCTCTTAGCTGTTCCAAAATCCTTATAGCGTCACGAACATTTGCACCTCTCTCACCTTCATCCCTCTTGTGAGCGTCCAATTCCTCAACAACAGCCAATGGCAAAACCACTTCGTTATCCTCGAAACATTTGAGTGCATATGGCGCTTGAATTACAACATTTGTATCCAAGACATATATTTTTTTCATGCTCGTCTCCCCCTTTATTTGTAAGGTATATTCAGTTGTATAGACCACAAATTGTATATGATCTGATTAGATTATACTATATTTTGTGTTGCTTTTATATAGCAAGAAGAAAATTTGATAAAATTTTCTTTCCACAAGGAGTCATTATTGATTCAGGATGAAACTGCAAACCAAAAACCTTTTTATCTTTATGCTCAACAGCCATTATTTCTCCATCATCTGCCCTCGCTGTAACTTTAAGGCATTCAGGAAGAGTTTCCTCTTTTAGTGAAAGAGAATGATATCTTGCAACCTTGATCGTCTCATCGAGATTTTTAAATAACGCTGATGTCTTATCTATCTTTGTATCAGACTGCTTTCCATGCATGAGAGTTTTTGCATGAGAAACAGTTCCTCCATAAGTCTCGCAGATTGCCTGATGTCCAAGGCAAACTCCAAGAATTGGAATTTCTCCTCCAAGCTCTCTTACTATATCTTCACATATTCCTGCATCAGATGGCTTTCCGGGGCCTGGAGATAATATAATTGCATCAGGCTTCATATTTCTAATTTCATCTACAGTTTTTGCATCATTTCTGATTGCAACAATATCAGGATTAATCTCCCCTATCATCTGATAAAGATTATATGTAAAACTATCATAATTATCGATAACCAGTATCATATCTATATCCTCCAAATTTACCTTTACATATTTGCTGATTCTTCAAGTGCAAGAACTACAGCCTTAGCCTTATTTATGCATTCCTGATATTCCTTTTCCGGTACAGAATCGGCTACAATTCCTGCTCCGGATCTTACAAATACCTTACCATTCTTTTTAAAAGCAAGTCTTATAGCAATACATGTGTCCAGATTTCCTGTAAAATCAACATATCCAATTGCGCCACCATAGATTCCTCTCTTATTATCTTCAAGCTCATCTATAATTTCACATGCTCTTATCTTTGGAGCTCCTGATAATGTTCCCGCAGGAAGTACACTATCAACTGCATCTGTAGCCCTCAGGTCATCTCTCATCTCACCTTCTACCTCAGAACCAATATGCATTACATGAGAATAACGCTCTATTTCCATATATTTCTTTACATTTACAGTTCCAAATTTACAAAGTCTTCCAAGGTCATTTCTTCCAAGATCTACAAGCATATTGTGCTCAGCTCTTTCCTTTTCATCGGCAAGAAGCTCTTTTTCAAGTCTTAAATCTTCTTCAGGACTCTCTCCTCGTGGTCTTGTTCCTGCAAGCGGAAATGTACATATTCTTCCGTTATCTACCTTAACAAGGGTTTCAGGGGATGCTCCTGCAATCTCAACATCACCAGAAAAATAAAACATGTATGGAGATGGATTTGTAGTTCTAAGAACCCTGTATGTATTGAGAAGACTTCCTTCAAATGCTGCTTCCATAGGATTAGAAAGAACAAGCTGGAAAATATCTCCTTCTCTTATATAATGCTTTACCGTTTCTACCTTTTTACAAAATTCATCTTTTGAGAAAAGAGGTTTAATTTCTTCAAGAAGATATCCTCCGGTATTTTTTGCAGCTTCGCCTTTTGTTATTATCTCTTCCATTGCATTTATTCTTTCAAATGCCTCTTTATAGGAATTTTCTATATCACTGGTATCCACATTGGAAATAAGGATTATCTTTTGTCTAAAATTATCAAAAGCAATAAGATGATCAAACATCATAAGATCAACATCAGAAAAATCATATTTATTCTGAGCCTTAAAATGTAAAGATGTCTCTCCATATTGCATATAATCATATGAAAAATAGCCAACAAGTCCACCTGTAAAAGGAGGCATTCCCTCAAGTCTTGGAGCTCTGTTATCTTCTACAATCTTTTTTATAAAAGCACCAGGATGTTCAATTTTCTGTTCTGTCTTTTCCCCATTCTCAGTAACAGTAAGAATATGATTTTTGCAGGTAATTTCCATTGTAGGATCATAACCAAGAAAAGAATAGCGCCCCCATTGGCGGTTATCTTCAATACTCTCAAGCAAAAAACAATGATCACTGACTTTTTGAAGTGCTCTTAAAACTTCAAGTGGTGTTCTTATATCAGAATATATTTCCTTTTTAACAGGAATTCTTTTATAATCACCTTTTTTTGCAATTTCAATTACATTTTCAATTTTTGTCTGCATACCTACAGCCTTCCTTCCATATGTTTTTAGGTACTATGTTTTGGTCCTGCAAAAAAAGCAATAAAAAAGTCCTTAACAGAAAATAATTTCTGTTAAGGACGCGTATACTTTTATACTCGTGGTGCCACCTTATTTTGTGAACTATCACACTCTCAGCAAGATACCAACATATCTCCGACATAATAACGGTTGCCTTCCGTCATGGGATACTAAGAATTACTCTTTTCACCATGCCCTCAATGGTCCATTTGCAGATTAGCGTTCTGTCCGTTCTCAGCCTCCGGACTCTCTGTAAGTGCCCCTGTCTACTTTATCTCCACATCAGCGGTTTACTTTATTTATAAGAATAATGCCACAATTACTACTTTAAGTCAATAACGTATTAAAGAATTTTCTAAAAAAGATGTGTTTTAATTCATCTCATACTAATATCTTATAACTGCACTCAAAATCATGTCCAGCCTCAAGAGAATTGCCCCATACACGTTCTTCAAGATTTTGTCCAAAATCAGCAGCATCTGCTCTTCCATACCATGGTTCGATACATACAAAAGGAGCATCCTTTTGAACCGGTGACCATATTCCAAAAAGTGGTGCGTCAAAAAGAACCTGTACGAGCTTATTACCCTGAGGATCAATTAATGTAATATCATGTGCCTGATTATTTTCAATTATTAGAGCATCATCATCAAACATTTCCGGTGAAAGTGTAAGCTCATTATCTACAAGTGTGAGCATTTTCTCTTCACCTGAAACAAGACCGTCTTTTAGTATTCCAGAAATAAGATTTTCATTTGTATCAAATCTAAGTTTGCTGCCATGTAAGCTGCAATTAAATGCAGGATGAGCACCTATTGAAAAATACATTGTTTTATTATCTGTATTCTTAACCTTCCACATTACAGAAATAGAACGTCCCTCCAGTTTATATCCTACCTCGAGTTCAAATCTGAATGGAAACTTCAAAAGAGTTTCCTCTGTTGCTTTAAGTCCAAACCATATCTCGTGGCCTATAAGTGAAACCAGTTCAAATTCCATATCTCTTGCAAAACCATGCTGACCCATGGAATAACTCTTTCCGCCATAGTTATAAGTCTTATCCTTTAAGCTTCCAACTATAGGAAATAAAACAGGTGAGGTTCTCCCCCAGAATTCAGGATCAGCCCCCCACATATATTCAAAACCTGTATTTTTATCTCTAAGTGACTTTATTTCAGCACCATCAGCAGCTATCTGCAATGAAACCTGTGCATTCTCAAGTGTATATGTTTTCATAAAACTCCTATTTTCAGATAAGAAGCCATCGCTATAAATATAGGCGATGGCTTCTAACCCCTCATCTAAAATTAAAATCTCGCAGAACATAATCGTTTTTTACTACATATTTATATTCTAACACGTTTATTTTAGATGTAAAGAGTCTTTTTGATGGATTAGTTTCTTACCCAGACAGTCATTTCGCCTATTCCCCTGTTATTCCAGGAATAATAAGGTACAAAACGAAGTTCTGCGTTTTCCATATTTATACTGCTTGATGCATATTTATACAGGTTTGCATCATCTTCTATCTTTTCTTTAAATCCAGGAAGTTTAATTACTGCCATATTATGTCCAAGTTCATTAGTAAAAGAAACACAATCTTTTGCTTCCTGTGCCTTAACAACATCCAGATGTACAAGATGAAGATTTTTTCCATTATCAATTTCTTCAAGACAATATGTTATTGGGCCTCTCATAACAGCTACTTTGCCAACATTCTCTCTGACATTATTATTTGAGCGAACAATTCTTACATTCATTTCAAATGAAAGATCTATTTCATCATTATCCCATACACCTTCAAGATAAATATATCCATTCTCAATAACAGCCTTAGATGTGTCACCAGAAGCAACCTGATCTTTAGATATATGAATTATATTCTCTTCACCATTACAAGTCCACTTTATATCGGAAGAATCACTCCATCCGGGAATTCTAAATGCAAGTGTCTGTTTTACTTCTCCAGATACCTTTACCTTTACTTTTCCACTCCATGGAAGCTCTGAAGCAGTTTCCATTACAAGTTTTCCTTGTGATGTATCCTTTGAAGCAACACCGCTCATATATAAGTGTGTCCATAATGTATCTTCATTTTGCGTGTAAGCATAGGCACCAAGTGAGCTTACAAGTCTTGCAATATTTGGAGGACAGCATGCACAGCCAAACCATTTCTGCCTTACTGCTTTTACATGAAGCTTTCTCTCATCTCTGTCACAGGCTGTTGGAAATACTTCAAGTGGATTTACATAGAAAAAGCTCTTTCCATCTAATGCCATACCTGCAAGAACCGTGTTATACAATGCAAGTTCCATTACATCGCTGTATTTTGACTCAGCAGAAATTTGAAGCATTCTTCTTGCAAAAAATACAAGGCCAATAGCTGCACAGGTTTCTGAGTAAGCTGTATCATTAGGAAGATCAAATGGGAATGAGAAGCTCTCGCCCATATGTGAGCCACCTATACCACCTGTAACATAAAGCTTTTCAGTTACTATATTATTCCAAAGCCTCTTACATGCCTCATATAACTCTTCATCGTCGGAAAGTCTCGCAACATCAGCCATTCCGGAATAAAGATATACACCTCTTACTGCATGCCCTACTGCTTCGGATTGCTTTCTTACAGGAATATGCGCCTGATGATACCAGTATCTGTTTCTGTCAAACCAGTTTGCATCTGGTTTTAAAATAAATTTATGATATGGAACCCCATCAAGCTTTGCTCTTTTTTCCTCTTCCTGTTCAAAATAATTTGGAGCCTTTCCTCTTTCATCGATAAAGAACTCAGCCAGCTTAAGGTATTTTTCTTCACCTGTAACCTCGTAAAGCTTTGCAAGTGCCATTTCAGCTATCTCATGTCCCGGATAACCTTTGCACTTATCCTCTTCAGGTCCAAAATAATCAGCACAGTAATCCGCAAAGCGCTTTGCAGCATTTAATAATTTATCTTTTCCTGTCGCCTGATAATATGAAATTGCTCCCTCTACAAGATGTCCAAGGCAATATAATTCATGATGATCTCTAAGATTTGTAAATGCTCTGTCCATTCCATTTATAATGTAATAGGTATCAAGATATCCATTTTCAAGCTGTGCTGCACATACTACATCTATAGCATCATCTGCAGTTTTCTCAAGCTCAGCATCAGGATGGATTGTAAGTGAATATCCAACAGCTTCAATCCACTTACTAAAATCAGTATCCTGGAATACAAATCCATAAAATTTGTCTTCCTCTGGATGCTCAGGATCATCTGGAAGTGCCTCAAACCCTCTGAATGTATATGTAGGAGGCGTAAATTCCTTTCCTTTAGACTTCTTTTCTTTCATGAGCTTTCCCGCAGCTCTGAAATTATGCATACAATAGCTTGGAGCCGCACCTTCAACCTTATCATTAAGTGCATTCCACTGGTATGGAAGCACTTCAGTCCTGACAAGCTCCTGTTCTCTATGCCAGAACTC
>JAILEJ010000305.1 GCA_024688095.1 Butyrivibrio sp. | reverse complement strand
CATTTATTTAGTAAGATGATATTGCAGAATTCAATCTGATCAATAACGAGATTTATGATATCAGGATCAGAATCATCTTCTAAATTTGAGAGAGTAGATGTATCGGATGAAGCTATTTCATTATTGTCTGAACTTACTTCCTTGAGTTCTCCAAGAAATTCCTGATAGATTCTATCAGCATCAACTACAGTTATAATAGAAGAAATATAAATTGAAGTTCGTCTATGCATTTGTTCATTTGCAAGAAAAGCTGATGCGATAGAAGCTGGATCACTGATCCCGGATGCTTCAACAAAAATTGCTTCTAGTCCGTCTATTTCTGAAAGCTTTTCTACTTCTTTCATGAATTCATCTCTAAGGGTACAGCAAATACAGCCGTTTGATAATTCAATAAGATTTGTATCAAGGGCTTTTGCATAGAGCTTGGCATCAACGTTTATCTGTCCCATATCATTAACTACAACTGCAAATTTCCGTTTTTCCTGTTTTAGGAGATTATTCAGAAAAGTTGTTTTACCTGAACCAAGATACCCTGTAATAAGAATTACTGGTATGTGTTTGCTTTTTTTCTTTAACTGATTTATTAATTTTCGTCTCGTGAGCATGGCAATTCCCCTTTATTTAGCATGTTAAAAAGCTTTTTATTAAAAAAATTATGAAAAGAGTTTTATCCAACAAGGATTAATATTTGTGCTTGTTAAATGCAAATGCAAAGCATTTGCATTTAGCGATTTACAGTTGCTTATTATAGCACTGAGAATATAGGATTTCAATAGTTTTAAAAGAAGGCAAAAATAGTCCCGTATTTCACAGATAATGTAAAATTATGAACATTATCCTTGAAATACGGGACTATTTTATATTTCATTTTTGTAAAACTTATTTTGATTTAGCACTTATCTTTTAGAAGAGCTTTCTTCCTATCCAGATGCAGACGCATGCGCCTACAACAGCTACGATAAGGCTTCCAATCCATCCTGTAGCAGTAAAACCGATCAGACCAAACAGAAAGTTACCTACAGAACCACCAAGCACCCCAAGTATAATATTTTTAAGTGTGCCTGAGGATTCATTCATAAGTCTGCTTGCAATGAATCCTGCAATTGCACCAAATATAAGACCTATAATTAAACCCATTTTTTCATCCTCCCAAAATCATAATATTTTTAACAAAAAAAATGATAACACATATTTTATTTTTTATGTGTATTTTCTGTAGATTTTTATTTTTTTCGCACCGGCTTTCTTTAACATTTTTTGATACTGTTTAACTTTAGATTTTTTTGCTGAAAGATATTTAAGTTTGGTACAGCCTTTGAAAGCGGTTTTATTAATTTTATTTACGCTGTTTCCCTTAAAATTTATATATTCAAGTTGTTTGCAGTTTTTAAAAGCGCCTTTTGGTATAGTGGTAACAGTAGTATCATATGAAAATTCGAAGGTTTTTAACTTTTTATCTCCCTTGAAGGCATTAGGAGATAATCCTGTTATTTTATATTCATAGCTATAACCATTGATTTCCAAATTTACACTATTGTTACAGGTAAGAGTAACAAGGCTTTTACTTGAACCACGTCCATTGATCAAAACCTTCCCGTAAAAGTCATAATTACCTTCAGAAAAAGTTGCATTTGAAATTATTTTATAAGTAAGGCTTCCCTGAGAATCCTGAACGGTATCACCAACATTTATTGCCGGGGAAGGTTTGGATGAATCGATAGCTTTTGCTCTTGCAGGTAATAGTAATATCATAAAAATGCAAATAATGATATAAAGATAATATTTTTTATGCCTCATAAAAAAATTCCTCCTTACTTTGAAGTATGGTTTATACTACATATATAATTTTACAACTTATAGAGTTACGATTAAAGAAGAAAAAACGTTCGGTAAACCATTAAATAAAAAAGCGTTTTTTGTAGAGCGTAAAAGGAAAAAGATGGAGATTACAGGTCAGTTAATGAAGGAAATTGAAGTTTATTATACAGCTTTAAGTTCAAATATTTTTTTGTTATCTATAATGCAGATGATAATGATGTGGATAATCTTACTTGTTATTGGAACGGTTATCAATCTGATAGCAACCGTGTTTCAGAGAGTGCTTGCTATAATTTTGGGAAATAAAGCATCCTTTATTATTTGCAATTATCTGACATATCCCGGGACTGTGCATCATGAACTATCACATGCACTTCTTGCTACATGTTCGGGAGCCCAGGTAAGAAAGATAACTCTTATCCCAAATGAAAATACACTTGGAAGAGTGGATTTCAGAACAAGGGGAGGCAGGATTTTAGGAGCTGTTCAGATGGTACTTGCTTCTGCGGCGCCAATAATATGTGGCCTTTGCAGCTTATATGCAATGATGACTTTTGCATATCCATTATGTACAAAGGCATGGCATTTCATAATCTGGGGATATTTTTTTGCATCGATTCTTGTACATATGACACTTAGTAAAAAAGATATCAACAATATTTTTAGAGGTATGCCAATCTGTTCTATAATTATATATATAATTCTTGTTATAATTAATATGGTGAATTTGTAATGGATATTTTTTGTTTTGAGGGTGCAGTATATGAATGAAGATTATGGTTCATTTTCATTATGGAAATTTGCTTTAGCAGTTATATTGTTGACAGCAATAATAATGGGTTATTTAAAGTATATTGAAAATAGAAATAATGCCGAATTTGAGAGCATAAGGACAGAATATAAGAATAAAATCGATTCATTGAACAGTTTTTTGGAGAAAGAATATAAGGATTATGAATATATAGCAAGTGTTAAGGTTATCGAGAACATTAAAGTTGGTACAGAGGAAGATTACAGTACTTATTCTGATGATTATGTAGAAGTGGAAGTTAATATGCTTAATTCCTTTAAGAAGGAAACTCTGGGAGGGAGAGCAGCAATAGTTTATGAGATTTCAAATGATTTATATGATACCATTAATCGGTATCAGGAAGAGTCTGGTTACAAAGAATTATTAGAAAAACTGGAAAATGGAGATATTCGCTATAAAGGATTATATAATGCTAAAGACTGTTATGTTTCCGTAAAATGTATTTATTGCAAAGATAAGTATTATATAAAATATGGTGATGAGTATGTAGAGGACACAGAGGACAGATATGTATGCTATCATATAGGAGAATCAGAAGGTAAGGTTTATATAGCTGGAATTATATCTAGTAATTATTATAAAAAAAATAATATCACATATGCAGGATATGATTCATCTGGAAAGCCAGAAAACTCATCTCAAAAGAAAACTACAACTTCTGGAAGTTCTAATAAAAAATATTATTATGATTGCGATGATGAGCGTGAAGAGTATGGTTACGATGAAGATTTTGATCCATATGTGGATGGTGATATTGAAGGATATTATAACGATTTTAAAAATGAGTATTATGATATGGATGATGCCTATGATGATTTTGAAGATTATCCGGATGAATGGGATTGACGGAGTATTTATTAAAGATGCTGTCATATTTTAATTTAAAATTTCTGAATGCTGAGATTTATAGATGAGGGGAAATATTATGAAGAAGAAATTGATATCAATATTGCTATTTGCATCAATTATTAGCAACTCGACAGCCTGCGGAAGTAATGATTTGGAGACAGATGTAGCAAAAGAGTCTACAGTTGAAGCAGTCGAACAAAATGAAGAAGTTAAAGAAGAGATTAAAGAAGAAACGGATGCAGAATCTGTAGATGAAAATAAAGAAGAAGCAACAGAGAGTCTGTCAGAGGACGTTACAAATGAAATAGAAAATTCTGCAAGTGATGAGACATCATCTTCTTCAGATACTAACGAATCAGGTAAGGATGATGAGATTACAAAGCAGAGCGACAATGCTCCTTCTTTTCTTAGTTCAACTGAATATATTTATGAGGCAGATGACAGTGATAATTATAATGATCCGCTCTTTAGTGGTCACATCGAAAAGCTTGTTCTTACAGATGAAAGCAAAATGGCATATCCAAAGCTGGACGAAGCCGTTACAGAATTTATCAGCGCCAGAGGGGAAAATGCAAAAAGCGTAGCCAATGATTATATTCAGACGAACAGGGAGGAGAGAAAATCATATACAGATGAGGATGAAGAATTCATATATACAGCATACGTATATGAAGATTATTTGATTGAGAGAGTTGATACAAAATGTGTTAGTATAATCGCTGCTAATACTACATACATGGGCGGTGCACATGGCTATACAGGTTATGAAACTGTTAATTATGATGTATTAACAGGGGATGAGATAAAGCTTACAGATGTCATTCCTGATGGAGAAGCCTTTAGTGAATATCTTTGTGATCAGCTTATAGACAAATATACAGAAGATGCCTTTTTTGCTACAGAAGATGAAGGTGGATTGCAGGCAGAAATAGATAGATATATAGAACCGATATATAATTCTGATTCTCAAAATGAAGATGGATATCATTTGATCTGGGGCATGAATGCAGATGGTGTTCAGATTATATTTAATCCATATGAAATTGCACCATATGCTTCGGGAACTATAACAGCGGAGATTTCTTACGAATCTGGACTTATTGATAAGGATTATATACCAGAGGATGGTGGAACAATAATATCGCAGGTGCCAGATTATATGAGCCTTTATTCTGATACTAACGGTGATGGTACATATGAGAAGTATGATATATGGGGAGAAGGAGACGTGGATTATCCTGAGGATTATATTCATTTGCAGGTTCAAAGTGAAAGCGATTCATTAACAGTTGAAGATTACTTTTTCTCTTACAAAACATATCTTGCTCGTTCCGGAGAAAAACACTTTATTATAGTAGATACAGGTACTTATAACGATTATCATGTTTTGTACTGCTTTGAAATTGAAGATGGCAAGATTGTTCGAAAAGACAATTTACCATGTGATTCACTTGGAAGCTATTATGACTCAGTGGAGGATGATTACTACACATACTGTCTCACTGATTCATCAGCAATGTGTCTTGCAACAAGGATGGATATTCTAAGTTCATACAGTGGTAATAAAATTTATGCACTTGACACAGACGGAAATACTCTAAGTGAAGATTCTTTTTATGATGTTTATATGCAATATGCGCTTATAACTAAAATCGAGTTTGAAACTGATGTAGTGGATGAAAATGGTGATGTCGTATCCAGAGAAACTTTTCCTGCAGGAACTGATTTCACTATAATTCGTACCGATGGTGAAAGTATAGTTGATACTATAACCAAAGATGGGACAATAGCAAGGTTTACGATAGAACCGGCAGGAGAAAATTCATTCTATCCTAATATTGATGGCGTTTCAGCAGATCAAATATTTGAAACATTATATTACGCAGGTTAATTTGTAAAAACAAAATTAACACTTTGTGAAAAGAAGTTAAATAATAAGTCGGTAATCTTTAAATTGATTGCCGGCTTATTGTATAATTACATTTGCCGGAAAAGGAATTTTATTTAGGGTGACAAAATCAAGTTTAGCTTGAAATTATATTATTTCTCTATGGTAGCGTATGTGTAAAGTAGTAAAGAACATAGCCGCAAAATGATCGGAGAAAGAAAATGAGTATGGGATCAAATATAAAGTGTTTCAGAGAGGAACGAAGGCTTACGCAGGAACAGGTTGCAGATTACCTAAGTGTGAGCTTCCAGGCTGTATCCTCCTGGGAACGAGATGAATATAAGCCGGATACGGATGAGCTGATAAAACTGGCAAATGTTCTTGATGTGTCAGTCTCAGCACTTGTTGAAGAAAGGCAGAACATTTTTAAGACAAAGGATGCAATATATAATTGGGAGCATATGAAGACTTATGTGAAGACTACAGCAAAGAATTTTAAGCTGTATAATTCGCTAAAGGCTATAGATTATGCAGTTGAAGCACATCAGGGACAAAACAGAAAGTGTTCCGGAATACCTTATATTTACCATCCGCTAAATCTGGCATGTCACGCTTTATCGATGGATATTATTGAAGATGAGATAATTGCAGGATGTATGTTACATGATGTTATAGAAGATTGTGACAAAGATTATGATGACCTACCGGTCAATGACGAAATAAAAGATATTGTAAGAATACTTACTCATGAGAAAACAACTGATGAAAATCGTGATGAAGTGATGGAAGCTTATTATGAAAGAATAAGTAAAAATCCTAAAGCATCGCTTATTAAATGTATAGACAGATGTAATAATCTGACTACCATGTCATGGGGGCTTAGCCGTGACAGAATATATAGAATGATACTTGAAACTGATAAGTATTATCCCAAAGTTATGAAAACAGTCAAATCAACTCCTGAATATAATAATGCAGCATGGCTTTTGCAATACCAGATAGAAAGCATGCTTGATATCTATAAGAGATTGATGTGATAAATATAGATTATTAATAAATCAACCTTCGCCTGAAAATTTTAGGCGAAGGTTTTTCTTTATTATAAAGCAATGAATTTTATAGTATCTTCTGTTAAAATATAAAAGGTTATTTAAATCATATCAAACAGCAGCTTTTATTAATAATATTTTGTTGTGACCAGGGAGGATAGAAAATGCCACATTCATCAGGAGGGGGATCTCATTCAGGAGGTTTTCACAGCAGCTCATCAAGCTCTTCATCACGTTCAAGATCATCAAAACGAACTGCGCCACCGCCAATATACAGAGATAAGCCTTGCCGCGGGTATTCCAGGTATGCTTTTTATAATGGGAGTAGAATCAACTATAGATATGTAAGGGATACGCCTCAGTCAGCGGGGCTTTTTTTTACATATTTAGTTTATGTTTTCTTTTTATTAATAGGAGCGCTTATTATATATGCTTCTATAAATAAAGTGGAAAAGCTAAATATGGATTATGCATATGGACCTGGAATTACAGATTATATTGATATTTTGACAGATGAGGAAGAAGAAAAACTATATGAAACTTTTGAACAGTTTCAGGAAAAGACAGGTATAAGTGTTGGATTACTTACAGATTATAACGAATCCTGGCAAGATTATTATGATAGTCTTGAAAACTATGCATATGATGTATATGTAAATAGTTATGAAGATGAAAAACACTGGCTGATCGTATATACAGAACCCAAAGACATAAACCCGGAATTTAGTGATTGGTACTGGGAAGGAATGCAGGGAGATTTAACAGATCTTGTTCTTACCGGTGACACAACTGACGAGTTTGGAGAAAAACTGCAAAGATATCTCACATCGAATAATTATACTGTTGGGGAGGCATTTAATTCTGCATTTATGGAGCTGACTGACAGCCTGATTATTGGAAAAACAGAATATGAGCCTGTAGGGATTATTATGGGCGGAGGATGGATTATATTCGTTATATTTGGAATCATAATGACTACGCAAGAAAGTATAAATAATCGTAAGAAGGATAAAGCAGCTATTGAAAAGGCCCAGAGTAAGGGGATAAAAGTTGAAGA
>JAILEJ010000168.1 GCA_024688095.1 Butyrivibrio sp. | reverse complement strand
TTATAATCTTCTACAAGATTGTCGGCGAAATTGCCGTTATCAGCATACCATTTGGAATCCCAGTCAGCGATAACACCAACTCTGAGGCCATGAGGATTAACTTTCTGTCCCATTGAATTCTCTACTCCTTTTCTGTGCTTTATTCAGCACCAAATCTTATCTCTCGTCCAAAATAATGTTCAGGTGGCTCATTCTCTTCTGAATTCTGTAAGCTCTACCCTGAGCTCTAGGCTGAATTCTCTTCATGATTGGACCGTTACTAGCTGTACACTCTGCAATATATAAATTAGCAGCGTTCATGCCGTTATTATTTGTTGCATTAGCAATAGCTGAATTAAGCAGCTTATAGATAACGCTTGAAGCGTATCTTGGATTATACTGCAGAACTGCAAGGGCTGTCTGAACATCCTTACCTCTGATAGCATCCATAACAAAGCATGCTTTCTGAACTGGTATTCTTGCGTAAGATAACTTTGCTGAAGGTCTTGTATCCTTCTGAGCATTTCTATCTCTCTTTATTTGGGATCTATGTGCTGTAGCCATAGATGAACCTCCTTTCAATAATAACTATTTAATAACTAATAGTTATACTCTGCTCTTTCTTTCAATTGGTGCACTTCCTGCGTGTCCCTTGAAAGTTCTAGTTGGAACAAATTCACCAAGCTTATGTCCAACCATATCTTCTGTAACATATACTGGAATATGCTTTCTTCCATCATGTACTGCAATTGTATGTCCTACAAATGATGGGAAAATTGTGGAACGACGTGACCATGTTTTGATGATCTGCTTGTCGCCACTAGCATTCATAGCATCTACTTTCTTAAGCAGACTTGCATCTGCAAAAGGTCCCTTTTTAAGTGATCTAGACATTGTAATCCTCCTTATTTGATTGCCTTACCATCTCTTCTTCTTACGATAAGCTTGTTAGAAGCCTTCTTACTCTTACGAGTCTTGTAACCAAGAGCAGGCTTGCCCCATGGTGTACATGGACCTGGACGTCCGATAGGTGCTCTACCTTCACCACCACCATGTGGATGGTCGTTAGGGTTCATAACTGAACCACGAACTGTAGGACGAATACCCATGTGACGAACACGACCAGCTTTACCATAGTTAATAAGGTTGTGATCAATGTTACCAATTGTACCGATTGTAGCTCTGCATTCGATTGGAACCATTCTCATTTCGCCTGAAGGAAGACGAAGTGTAGCATACTTTCCTTCTTTAGCCATAAGCTGTGCAGCATTACCTGCTGAACGAACTAACTGACCACCTTTTCCAGGGTGAAGTTCAATGTTGTGTACATTTTCACCGACAGGAATCTGTGAAAGTGGAAGGCAGTTACCAACACGGATTTCAGCATTAGCACCATTCATAACTGTCATGCCATCTGTAAGTCCCTGAGGAGCAAGGATATAAGCCTTTGTTCCATCTTCATATTCGATTAAAGCAATATTTGCTGTTCTGTTAGGATCATACTCAATTCCGATAACCTTTGCTGGCATATCGTCTTTGAATCTCTTGAAATCAATAATTCTGTACTTTCTTCTGCCGCCGCATCCACGATGTCTTACAGTAATCTTACCCTGATTGTTACGACCAGCTTTGCTGTTAAGAGAAACAAGAAGTGACTTCTCAGGAGTCTTCTTTGTGATCTCAGCAAAATCTGAACCAGTCATATTTCTTCTGGATGGGGTATATGGGCCGTATTTCTTAATTCCCATGATATTTTCTCCTTTTTTACGCTTTTAGCGTTTTCATCACGCGCACATGAATTTCTTCATTTGGATTAGGACTTTACAAGATCATCCAACGCGTATAGTTTGTTTGTTATTAAAGTCCCTGGAAGATTTCAATATCTTTACTATCTTCTGTAAGCTGAACAATAGCTTTCTTTGTCTTAGCAGTAAAACCTACTGTCATACCACGTCTCTTCATCTTACCCTGAGCGTTGATTGTGTTAACCTTAGCAACCTTTGTTCCTTCGAACATCTTCTCAACAGCTTCCTTGATCTGAGTCTTGTTAGCTTCAGGATTTACAAAGAAAGTATATTTCTTTTCGCTCATTCCAGCCATGCTCTTTTCTGTAAGAACTGGCTTGAGGATTACGTCATAATACTTAATATCTGCCATTATGCATATACCTCCTCAATCTTAGCAACTGCGTCCTTTGTAAGAACGAGTGTGTTAGCATTTACAATATCATATACGTTAAGTGTATTTATAAGAGTTGTTGTAACCTGCTCAAGATTCTTTGCAGATTTAACAACCTTCTGATCATTATCTGCGAGTACTACAAGCGCTTTACGAGTAGCCTTGAGGTTGTTCATGATTTCAGCAAACTTCTTTGTCTTGAATTCATCAAACTTAAGCTCATCAACAACGATAAGGTTGTTATTCTGAACCTTGTCTGTTAAAGCAGACTTAAGAGCAGCTCTCTTTTCTTTCTTATTCATCTTAAATGAATAATCTCTTGGAACTGGTGCGAATACAACTCCGCCTCCTGTCCACTGTGGAGCACGTGTTGAACCCTGTCTTGCATGACCTGTTCCCTTCTGTCTCCATGGCTTTCTTCCACCTCCTGAAACTTCAGAACGTGTCTTAGCCTTCTGAGTACCCTGACGGTTATCAGCAAGCTGCTGAACTACAGCCAGATGTACAAGATGTTCATTAACATCAACACCGAAAATGGCATCATTTAAATCAATTGTGCCAACTTCTTTGCCTTCAATATTATAAACAGATACGTTAGCCATCTGTATGGTCCTCCTTTCATCCGCGATGCGTATTATGCCTCAACTTTTACTGTTTCCTTAATTGTAACGAGTCCCTTCTTAGGTCCTGGGATAGCTCCCTTAACAAGAATAAGATTCTTTTCAGCATCTACTCTAACAACCTCAAGGTTCTGAATTGTTACTTTAAGGCTACCCATATGTCCAGGCATTCCTTTTCCTTTAAATACACGGCTAGGATCAGAACTTGAACCATTTGAACCCTGATGACGATGGAATTTAGAACCATGTGCCATAGGTCCTCTGTGCTGACCATTCTTTCTAATAGCACCCTGGAATCCTTTACCTTTTGTGATTGCTGTTGCATCAATCTTATCGCCTTCAGCGAAGATATCAGCCTTGATTTCGCCACCAAGTGTATACTCATCAGCGTTTTCAAACTTGAACTCTCTGATATATCTCTTGCAAGATACTCCAGCCTTTTCAAAGTGACCCTTCTGAGCTTTGTTTACACCATGTGCATGGATTACAGTCTTCTTACCGTTCTTATCTTTGTTGATTATCTTTTCTTTCTTATCTACATAACCAACCTGAACAGCACTGTATCCATCATTTTCTACAGTTTTGATCTGTGTTACTACACAAGGTCCTGCCTGAAGTACAGTTACAGGAACAAGTGAGCCATCTTCTTTGAAGATCTGTGTCATTCCGACTTTTGTAGCTAATATAGCCTTCTTCATCTTTTTACCTCCTATACATCTACAGCGGATGCTTGTTACTATCGTAATGTCGCTTTAATTGATAACCAACAAGGTATTTACAATTTCCAGTCTTCACGGCATCATACGGTTCGCATCATACTAGTAGAGGTCAAATTAGATTGTTGTTAATTATTTCATTTTGATATTGATATTTACACCAGCTGGCATCTCGAGTCTCTGCAAAGCTTCAACTGTCTTTGGTGTAGGTGTGATAATATCGATAAGTCTCTTATGAGTTCTCTGTTCGAACTGTTCTCTAGAATCTTTGTACTTGTGAACAGCACGAAGGATTGTAACTACTTCCTTCTTTGTTGGAAGTGGTACAGGTCCGCTAACCTGTGATCCATTCTTCTTGACTGTCTCGATAATCTTCTTAGCAGATGCATCAACTAAATTGTGATCATATGCTTTAAGAGTTATTCTCATAACCTGATTTGCCATAAAAAAAGTCGCCTCCTTTTCGCACTTTAATTACTAAGTACGACAAGCGGTGACTGTACACTCTCCCGTGTGTGTCCCGAACCTTTACTCAAAATTCGCTCACAATTTACACGTCGTTTCTACATTTTGTAGACTTAATTTACTGTACAGTGACTTGTCGTCAGTTTGTTTGACCTTTTTGGTCTCTAGACATTCGCTCCACGGAAAACCTGCTTCACTGGATAAAGCAGCAACCTCACGCTTCATTGCTATCATGTCACAGCATTTGCTATTTTAAACTATTTCTTTTGAGAATGCAATAGTTATTTTCAAATTTAATCACTTTTTTTGAAAATAAGGCAAAAACATCATTTTTAGTTGATCTTTTTTAATGTTTTTGCTGTCCGGTATACCTGTCCGGACCTATTCTAGTTCAAATCAGCCCATCTGTTTGAATATATTACAATCACATAAATTTGTCCATATCATATTTCTTATCATTTTATAAAATATATAGAAAGAACTAATACCATGTGTTAATATATACGTTGCAAATCTTCTTATATAATTGATTTTGATAATACTATAAGTTTATTTGAAAATGATTATTATTTCTCTGATTCATATCAATAATAAATAATTTTATCTGTTTTCAAATCATATAAGTATTACTAGATTTTTTCGAATTT
>JAILEJ010000299.1 GCA_024688095.1 Butyrivibrio sp. | reverse complement strand
AGTATCAAAGTTAAAACTAATAATTCTTGGTTCTTATGTAGACATCATGAAATCTTTATTGGAACATTCTAATCCGCTGTTTGGCAGAGTAGATTTGGTTATAGATCTTAAGCAAATGGATTATCATGAGTCAGCCATGTTCTACCCTAATTTGACTAATGAGGATAAGGTCAGGATTTATTCTGTATTTGGAGGGATCCCTTATTTCAACAGACTCATTGATGATAAAAAGTCTGTAAAAGAAAATATAATAGATTTAATTGCTTCACCGGGAGCCAGATTAGAAAATGAGGTTTCGATGTACTTAAGCGCTGAGATTTCTAAGATAGTTAATGCAAATGAGGTGTTTGAAGCACTTGCCAGAGGGTTTTCTAAGTATAGTGATATACTGTCTCAGTCCCATGTATCAAGCGGGCCTACACTTGTAGACGTACTTGAAAAACTAATAAAAATGGAAGTAGTAGAAAAGAAGGCACCTATAAATGATGAAAATAATAAAAAGAAAATGGGATATTATATTTGTGACAACCTTTCGCTGTTTTATTTTCGGTATATCTTTAAATATTCATCTCAGCTGAAAATTATGGATTCAGATGTATTTTATGATAAGTATATAAGCAAGGATTTTGAGGAAAATTATGTTCCTCATAAGTTTGAGGAGATTTGTAGACAATATCTGATCAGACAGAATCGTATGGGAAATATAAATCCTGTTTTTGAGAAGCTTGGAAAATTTTATTACGATGATCCAAAGACGCGTATGAATGGTGAATTCGATGTTGTTTCACTGGATGAAAATGGATATGTTTTCTATGAAGTGAAATTTAGGAAAAGAAAGATATCAAAAGAAATAATAGATGAAGAAATACAGCAGGTAAAGAATACAGGCCTTAACTGTTATAAATATGTTTTTTTCTCCAGATCCGGATTTAATGCAAAAGAAACTGATGAGGTGGTATATATAGAGCTTGATCAGTTATACAAATAAGTGTGCGCGGTAAGATGATTTTGCCCAGAGCATAAGTGAATCGGATAGTATTGGTTGCTACAATAAAGTCAAAAGAAAACAGATAATTTGAGTTATGGTAATAAAGGACAGTCGCATAGATGCCGGAAAGGCGTTCGATTGGGGAAGAACATCGGAAGAATATGCAAAATACAGAGATATATATCCAAATGAGTTTTATAAGAAAATTGTAGACAGAGGATTATGTATAGATGGCCAGAATGTGCTGGATCTTGGAACCGGTACAGGTGTGCTTCCACGAAATATGTACAGATATGGTGCAAACTGGACGGGGACAGATATCTCACCGGAGCAGATAGAACAGGCAAAACGATTGTCGGATGGTGACGGCATAAGAATTAACTTCTATGCGGTATCTACTGAAGATATTGATTTCCCAAACGGAAGTTTTGATGTGATCACTGCCTGTCAGTGTTTCTGGTATTTTGATCATGAGCGAGTGATGCCCAAACTGTATGACTTGTTAAAGGATGATGGAAAGATTTTGATTCTGTACATGGCTTGGCTTCCGTTTGAAGATGATATAGCGGGAAAAAGTGAAGAACTAGTTTTGAAGTATAGTCCTGCTTGGTCAGGGGCGGGAGAGACCAGACACCCGATATGGATTCCGAATGTAGTTTACAAATATTTTGAATTGGAAGACCATGAGGAATATGATTTGAAAGTGCCTTTTTCGAAGGAGTCCTGGCATGGAAGGATGAAGGCATGTCGTGGTGTTGGAGCATCATTGTCTAGTGAGGAACTTGAAAAATGGGACAATGAACACAGGCAGTTATTGGAGAAAATAGCGCCTGAGCAATTCGAAGTGCTTCATTATGCTGCACTGGCAGTGTTGAGAAAGAAATGATAATCACGAGATTGAATTCGTTAGAACGAAAAATCAAAATTTTATCTGCCTATCATATTCAAAAATATTTCAAATATAGTAAGAACCCCTTATAAAAGAACGATTTATGCTCTTTTTTATTCCATGATAGCGTTAAAGTTGAGTTTAACGCTATCATAAAAATTATCCTACTCTTCCTTCTGGAGGAAAACTTTTTACATTTCTTAAAGAGCCGAGATATATTATTCCGGCAATATTTAGAATTAGTGATGATCTTATGGATATCATTTGTCAGATGCCAAGAAGTTAATTAAAAGATTATTCCTTTAATGTAGCATCTATTGCGATTGCCAGCTTTCCCTTTTTCTCGGAATATAACTGACATTCAAAAAGTACCAGGTAGCTTTCTTTTAATCTATATTATAAAATATGTATATCGTCATAAAAGATGAAGAAATTTACGGGATGGAACGTTATCCTGGAATTTAAAATGCCTATTCCCGACTAAATGTAGGTCACAAAAGATTATATGTGAGCTTTAGCGTGTCATAGTAATATAACCTTTTATAGTATCGAAGCGGTCATACTTTTAGGGGGGTAAAAAATTATCCCAGGGGGGTAAAAAATTATGATTCAGACAAGTTGTGCGCGAATGTTAATGCGAGGTAAAGTTTCAACGCATGTGGAAACAGTCTGCTTGCTATCGCGAAAAGCCCCGGTTTAAGCGGGTTTCAGGCGATAGATTGAAAATTTGCACCTGTGCTTTGCGCAAATAGTATATATTATTTTTTTGTAAAATGATAGTTAGACATATTATTTTGATAATACCGTCTAACTTTAGGTTGATTTTGGTATGTTTGATCAAACAAATCATCAGGTTATCAGTAATTATCTTGCTATAGAGAAATATCAGAAGAAACAAGGAGAAATGAAATTACTTGCCGGAGTAAGTTGCTTTGCAAATTTTATCATTGTGGTGCCCAATACAATAGATACGCGTCCGGATTCGCTTATTTCGATTATTATTTATTGGATTTTATTTTTTTCTTTAGTTATTATTGCTTTTGCGTTTGACTCAAAGTATGCAAAGAAAATAAAACTCTATGAAATAAAGAACTACGAGATAGAAACAGAAGCTTTGGCCAGGAAGATAAAAGTTGCGGAAATAAGACATGAAAAATTGCTTGATGTCGAAATAAATAAAAGGATAGAAGAACCGGACTTGGAAGTGGTTTATCCTTATAAGTACTACATAATTGCAGGAACTTTACATATTCTGCTGGGAATATGGTTAGTTGCAGCATTGTGCTTTTAAAATAAAAATTCGTACTGATGCAAAATTATATTTCAGTTAAATGCAAGATAGGGGGATTTTAAGAGAATCGGTCGTTTGTAAAAAAAATGATAGATATATCAGGAGTCGGAGGATATTATGTTAAGACTCAGACAGTATAAGGAAGCTGATGCCGAGATAATCGAACAGTGGG
>JAILEJ010000290.1 GCA_024688095.1 Butyrivibrio sp. | reverse complement strand
CTACTTACTGAAGCAGTCTAAAATAAATATATAGTAGGGACGGAATAGCCCAAACTTATACGCCTGTGGACACTGTGTAAGACATTGAGTTATGTGACATCGTAGCCAACGCAGTGGTGGTTGAAGCAGGAAGCTCCGACTTCAAATACGAAGTATTAAGTCGGAGTAGTTCACTAGAAGAGAGCTTGATGTAAAAGCTCGGGAATATGGCTTTAATCGCGATACATTTGAGAAGGATGTCGGAGCAAGGATATTCCCTCTCTGAGGCATCAAGATTCAGTCACAGCCTGGACGCATTTCATTATAATTATGTGAATGCGGCTGGCAACAGAGATATGATCAAGATAGAGATCAACTATTCACTGAGAACGCACGTGCTCTTGCCAGAGGACAGGGCATTAGTGACTGATGCTTTCGGAGAACCGATAAAGGTCAGGACGGTTGCTGCAATGGAAATCTTTGCGGCAAAAACCAATGCTCTGATAAGTAGAGCGGCTGCAAGAGATCTGTATGACTTCTGTAATATGGCTGATATTAATCTGTTTGCAGGAGAGGAAGAATTGTTTAGAAAATGCATTATTTTCTATGCAACGATCTCGGCAAAAGAAGTGAACAAAACCTTTGATACATCTGCCATAGACAGTCTTGTCTTTTCAAAAATAAAATCAGATTTGTTCCCGGTTCTGGCTGTGAAGGATAAATTTGACCTGGAAGGAAAGAAACAACAGGCAAAAGAGTACATAACTTCGCTTATGAAGCCGACAGCTCAGGAAATGGAATATATGGAAAGGTTTATAGCAAAGGAATATAAGCCGGAGCTGCTTTTTGAAGATACAGAGATTGTAGAGCGCATACAGAATCATCCGATGGCACTATGGAAATGTAAATAATATGAGAAGGATAGGGTAACTATCATCTGGAATAGGCACCATGAAGTTAAAAAGCTTCGTGGTGCCTTTTTTATATGAGTAAATGGGATTAAATTAGTTCCAGTATTAAACAGCGAGAGGTATGATTAATGTATAATCCTAAACAGAGGAGTGACAGTAATATGTCTAAAGAAAATCCGGGTATTATATTTGATGCATCTAATAGTTGGAATGGATTTAATCACCAGGGAAAACTAGTAGTGCTTGTTTTTGATAATGATTATGGCTTGACAGATAAAGGCAATCTATCTATAATATAAGCATAAGATTAGGTCAGGAAGCGTACGACGCCCTGGCCATTTTTTTTGGAGAAAATATGAAAGAATACAAAACTTTTAATCAGCAATTAACTATATTAAGGCAAAGAGGGATGATTGTTCCAACTGATGGAACACCAAAGCGTTTTCTTGAACAAGAGAACTATTATAATGTAATAAATGGATATAAAGATTTATTTCTTAAAAAGGATGCTAATGGAGTCCCATTGGATCCAGAGGAATATCAGACAAATACACATTTTAAAGAATTAAAAGCATTGTTTCTATTTGATAGGGAACTAAGATTTTTATTCTTGAAATACATTCTTATTTTTGAAAACTCATTTAAAACTGTTTTTTCACATGAATTTTCGAGAAAGTATCCTAAGGCAAATTCGTATTTGGAATTACAGAATTATGTTGATAATAATCCTAAGAATGTTTTGAAACAAGTGTCTATTTTAACAAAGACTATTCATGATCAGGTTGATAAAGAAGGTGCAATTAAACATTACATTGAAACTTATGGGGCAGTACCTCTTTGGGTTTTGGTTAATTATCTAACAATCGGAAACATGTCTCATTTATACAATGTTTTGAAGGATACAGAGAAGAATACTATTGCTAAGTATTATTCTGATAAGTATGCAAAACAATATGTGTCAACAAGTCCTGTTAGAATTAGTGCTGGAGATATGCAATCTGCACTCAAAATATTCAACTTGGTTAGAAATAAGTGTGCTCATGAGGAACGATTATATAATTCTGATTTTGGGAATGTTAGAGTAGCTAGTATAGCCACACATTTTGGAATGACAAATTATGATAATAGAAAAATTGTTGTTGCAATTATTTATTTAAAGGTAATGCTTAATAAGAATTATTTTAAAAAGTTTTACTCAGAATTGATGGATATTATAAAAAGATATAGAGGCGAATTTGTAACAGTTTCTTTTAATAGTATTCTTAATATTATGGGAATAGATTTGACGGAGATTCAAAAATTAAACTAATAGAGTAACCTTACATAGGCCAGTACCCTGGGGACGCCCAGTCGGTGCTGGTCTATTTGTTTGATTTCTAGGGTGGAGATATTCCTTGGATTGTGATACTATAATTGAGGTTTTGTACCAGCTTTGTTCCAATTATGTTCCAGCAATTCAATTGTAAGAAAAGCTTATAAATACGCCAATTTCACGACTTTAAACGATTTAACTTGGGGCTTATTTGTAGCAAAATTGGCACAAAATTATTTAGGAAAATGTAAGAAATGGCTTAAAATCAATACTTTTAGAAGGAGATATATAGAAAATGAAATTAGGAATCGTTGGACTTCCAAATGTTGGAAAGAGTACACTTTTTAATTCACTTACAAAGGCCGGAGCACTTGCTGCAAACTATCCATTTGCAACTATTGATCCTAATGTGGGTGTTGTAGCTGTACCTGATGACAGATTAAAGAAACTTGGGGACCTTTACAATTCAAAAAAGGTAACACCGGCAACAATTGAATTCGTTGATATTGCAGGACTTGTAAAGGGTGCTTCAAAGGGTGAAGGACTTGGAAATCAGTTCCTTGCAAATATCAGAGAGACAGATGCTATCGTACATGTTGTAAGATGCTTTGAAGATACTAATATTGTACACGTAGAGGGTACAATTGATCCTGTAAGAGATATTGAA
>JAILEJ010000273.1 GCA_024688095.1 Butyrivibrio sp. | reverse complement strand
TTGATATTTTTGTCCAAGAAACATCATAAGAGAAGGAGGAAGTGCAGGGAATGATCCCTGCATTAAAAGAACCAGGATTAGTCAGTTTCAACAACTGATTAACCCTGGTTTTGTTTATTATCACGGTAGACCCTCAAACCAAACCCTCAAACCAAACCCTCAAACCAGCCCCTCAAACTAGCCCCTCAAAGTAGCCCCTCACGACAGCCCCTCAAACTAGCCCCTCAAAATGATTGACCCTCAAAAACTTTGAATACCCTTTTTATGTTAACTACAATAATAAAAAAGAGTGAATCAACAGAAGCAAAGAGCAAATTTAATTCCTTAAAAATAAAAGCTGGCAAAGGGAATGCATTGGCATTTGTGGAGTTAATTCCTGACATCAAAGAAACTAGAAAAAGAATGAACGCAGAGAAGGAATTTAATTCCTTGGAAATAGAAGTGGTAAAAGGGAATGCAGTAACTTTGTGGAGTTAATTCCTGATTTCAAAGAAACTAGAAAAAGAATGAACGCAGAGAAGGATTTTAATTCTTCAGAAATAAAAGCATTAAAAGGGAATGCATAAGAGGTTACATGGAATGATTTCGGGTATGTCTTATTTAATTTCATAATGAAAGAGTGTGAGGTTTCGCATTTGTATATAATTATTTGATTTTTGTTTAATATGATTGGCAAATGCCATTTTAATATAATAATGTAGAAGATGGAAAATGACAGAAGTGATGAGCTTTTAAGACTTAGCAGTCTCAGTGCTTTTTATTATGTTGAAAGAATCTTATGAAGAAGGGGTTGACAAAAAAGCTTTCTTTAAAGCAACGAATTTAAAGAAGATAACGCTCAAAGGAAATACTAAATTTGCCAAGAATTCACTTAAGAAGACAAACAAGAAGTTGAAAATAGTAGTTCCATCAAAAAAGATTAAGAAAGCCGTTAATAAACAGCTAAAGAAAGCTGGTAACATTAATGCAACAGTAAAATTAAAAAATCAAAATAATAGTATAGTAAGTTTATATTACAAAGTGTACTTGGTAATATCGCTTTCCTTTCATGGACATCAGTTGCAGGAACTGTGCCTGCTATAATCGTAAATCTTGCAATGCCCAAGCTGGTAGCGAACTTTGGAAAAAGAAAACTCATGATCACAGGTGCTGTTATCATGGCTATAGGTTCAGTTATTATTGGCGCTGCAGAATCAAATCTCCCTCTTGTGATTATCGGACTTGGTTCTGCAATATGCACATGGATTATCGCTATCGGCGGTTATGTTGGTACAGCAGAGGTTCAGACAGAGGCTGCTCTTGCATCTATCCGCTTTAGATATGGATATTTTGGAGCTATTCTTTCACTTGTAGTTTTTGCACTTTGTATTATCATGAATATAGATAAGAATATCGGCCAGATTCAGAGAGATCTTGAAGCTAAGAAATCTGCAGTATAAATTAAAAGTAAAGAATTATGAATTTTTTTATTAAAAGAGGTGTAAAAATGTCAAAAGCCAGTGAATTTATTAGAACAACTTTTGCTAAAGGTGATGCTATCAGAGATAAGGGACTTGAAATACCTGCTGATGTAAAAAGATACAGTGATATCACATACGGCAATAAGGGAGAACATCCCAAATGGCAGATGCTCGATGTATACAGACCGGCAGATGTTCCAGAAGATAAGAAGCTTCCCGTGATTGTTGTTATTCACGGTGGCGGCTGGGTATATGGTGACAAGGAAGTATATAAATATTATTCAGCATCCCTCTGCCAGAGAGGATTTGCAGTAGTATGCTATTCATACAGACTTGCACCGGAATATTTATTCCCTTCAAGTCTTGAGGACAGCCTGGCTGTTGCAAATTGGATTGTTGAAAATGAGGATAAATACGGATTTGATCTTACCAATATATTTGGTGTAGGTGATTCTGCAGGCGGTACTCTCATAGGAATTACAGCAGCTTTCCTTACAAATAAGGAATATGCAGATAAATTTGACTTCACAGTATCCGATAAATTTAGTTTTAAAGGTATAGCATTTAACTGTGCTGCATTTGAAATTAAAGCTGTAAGCGAAGCAGATGACAATATGGGATCTCTTATGGATGACCTTTTTGGTAAGAAGGTAACAGACGAAGATCTTGATGTTATGAATGCAGGGAAATATATAACGGCTGCATATCCGCCGTGCTTCCTTATGTCTGCTACAGGAGACTTCTTAAAGGATGAGCTTCCTAAAATGGCAGCTGTCATGATAAAGAATTCAGTGCCGTTTACCTGTAAGTATTATACAAGTCCTAATGGCGAGTTGGGACATGTATTCAACTGTAATATGAGACTTCCTGAGGCAACTCAGTGTAATGACGAAGAGGCAGAGTTCTTTAATAATCTTATATAAGACGTTACCACCGTGAGTTATTATGGAAAGAGGCCTTTGAATATATTGATAAGAAGGTGAGTGTATAAGGCATTACCTGGAAAATTTCCAGGTAACGCTTTTTTAAATATCCTAAAAAAAAGTGCGAAGTTTCGTATTTATATATAATTATTTTATTT
>JAILEJ010000248.1 GCA_024688095.1 Butyrivibrio sp. | reverse complement strand
TATTCTTTCAAAAGAGCTATGACATTTTCCGCTCTTTCTTCTCCAAATCCGGTTCGGCCACCTCCCCAGATACAATCAGCAGGTGCTCCGTATATTGATCCTATCTCACACCAATCGTAGAAATATTCCCTGTGTTCTCTAAACAGAGGTAAAAAAATCTTGTATAACTCATAAAATTCAAATAAACCTGGAAGGTGATAATATATACTTTCCATAAACTTTCACTTTCAAATGTCTTAAATAAAATTACAATAAAAAGACTTATCCAAGTGCAACATCCATCATCATCATCACAACAAATCCAATAGCAAATCCTATTGTTGCAATATTGGAATGCTCACCTATACTTCCTTCAGGAATAATCTCTTCAACAATTACATATACCATAGCTCCTGCCGCAAAGCTGAGAAGATATGGAAGAAGCGGAACCATTATACCCGCAAGAAGTATCGTAATAAGAGCACCTATTGGTTCTACAAGTCCTGAAAGAGTACCGTACAAAAAAGACTTGCCTTTACTAGCACCTTCTGAGCAAAGAGGCATTGATATGATAGCTCCCTCAGGGAAATTCTGAATAGCAATACCAAGTGATAATGCAAATGCCGCTGCAAGAGAAATATTTCCATCGCCATTTAACATACCTGCAAAAACAACACCTACAGCCATACCTTCAGGGAAGTTATGAATTGTAACTGCAAGAACCATCATAGTTGTCTTTGCAAGCGCCGTTTTGGGTCCCTCAGGTGTATCATCACCAAGATGTAAATGTGGAACAAGTCTGTCTATGGCAAGAAGTGCAAATATACCTATCAGAAAACCAACTGCCGCTGGCATGAAACTTAACTTTCCCATTCCATCCTCTTCTGCCATTTCCATTGCCGGTACAAGAAGTGACCATACTGAAGCCGCCATCATGACACCTGCAGCAAATCCTAGTAATATCTTTTGCAATTTTGCGTTCATCTCATCCTTCATGAGAAAAACCATAGCAGAACCAAGTGTTGTTCCCACAAAAGGAATCAGCACTCCTATTAATACATTTATATTCATATATATGCCCCTCATTTCTACCTGTGTTCTACATATTACATCGATAATTTCTCTTATAATATCTAGTATATCATAGTCAAATTATAATTTATTTTATTTCTTAAGAGTATCGCAAACCATTGAATCAATCAGTTTTTGCAGTTCTTCGTAGCCCTCATCTGTAGCTGCTGCATCATCTACTCTTTTCATCAGAAGTCTGCTCCCACCAAAATACTTTCTTACCTCAATGTCCATTGTCTTATACTGATTGGCATAATCATTAGTTATGACATAATAATCGTTCATTCTTTCCCATCTCTCTGCATAACTTAGATTAGTCTGCTCATTTTTTTCATAACTGTCCTTAATCGGCAGGATAAGATCGTATTTTCTTATCGAATATCTTACAAACTTTGCAACCATGGGATCCATGTACTTCTCTACTCCATCATAGATATCTTCTGTGATAATCTTATCCGATTCATACAGGTCATCCATGTGCTTTTTTCTCATTACCTTTTCACACTTTTCAAATAGTGTGCCTTCTTCTATTTTCTTTACTTCTGATCCGTACAATTTATAAACTATATCGCAGAAAAAAATAGAAGTCTTAACCAGGTCTAATTCATAAATAATCTGATCCATCTATCTTTTTGTTTTATTTAACAAGTACCTTTCTGGCAATCTCAATGCCTACTTTATATGGAAGTGGTCTTAATGCCTTATCCGCTTCTTTTAGCTTCTCTCTGATATTTATATGCTGAGGACAATGCTGTTCGCATTTTCCACACTCAATACACTGAGATGCAAAGCCAGGCTCTTTTCTAAGTCCCATATTCTGTGCAAACTGGAATCGGCTTGCCGATTTATTTTCCATATACATCAAATTATAGTAAAAGAAATTTCCAGGTATATCTACGCCCTTAGGGCAAGGCATACAATATCTGCAGCCTGTGCATCCAACCTTTTCTTTTTCTTTTATTATTGTTTTTATCTGATCAACAAGTTTAAAGTCAGAATCATCAAATGTTCCTGGCTCTGTACTTGAAGCAATTCTGATATTTTCATCAAGCATCTCCATTGAATTCATTCCTGATAATACACAACTTACCTCGGGCTGATTCCATAACCACTTTAATCCAAGCTCAGCTGCAGTATATCCTTTATCAGAAGCTTCAAGTAATTTCTTTCCTTTTTCCGGTATATTAACAAGCTTTCCTCCTCTAAGAGGTTCCATTATAATTACCGGAATACCTTTCTTTGCTGCAGCCTGAAGACCCGCTCTTCCAGCTTGTGAATGCTCATCCAGATAATTGTACTGTATCTGGCAAAAATCCCAGTCATACGCATCCAGGATTTTTAAAAACATTTCTGTATCTCCATGATAAGAAAAACCAATGTTTCTTATTTCACCACTGGCCTTTTTATTTTTA
>JAILEJ010000229.1 GCA_024688095.1 Butyrivibrio sp. | reverse complement strand
TTTAGAAGTACGTAACCTTAAGAAAACATTTGAAAATACCAAAGTACTAAAAGATATAAGTTTTAAGATGGAAGAGGGAGAAGCTCTTTCCATAATAGGTTCT
The DNA here is from genome assembly GCA_024688095.1 of Butyrivibrio sp. GTDB lineage: Bacteria > Bacillota > Clostridia > Lachnospirales > Lachnospiraceae > Butyrivibrio. The sequence goes on along the minus strand of JAILEJ010000229.1, from coordinate 4,033 downwards.
TCAGGAAGTGGTAAGACAACACTTCTCAGATGCCTTAACTGGCTTGAAACAGCTGACGAAGGACAGATAGTTGTAAGAGACAAGGTTTTATTTGATGCCGCTGATAATTCAAGAAAGAGCGATGCTCAGATCAGAGAGAATAGAAGACATTTCGGACTTGTTTTCCAGTCTTTTAATCTTTTTCCTCAGTATACGGCTCTTGAAAATGTTATGCTTGCGCCAAAGCTTAATGCTGAGGATACCAGAAGTACTGCAGAGATAGAAAAGAATGCAAGAGAACTTCTTGATCAGATGGGACTGTCAAACAGAACAGATAATTATCCTCATCAGCTTTCAGGTGGACAGCAGCAGAGAGTTGCAATTGCAAGAGCACTTGCTTTAAGACCTGATATTCTATGCTTTGATGAGCCAACATCAGCACTTGATCCAGAACTTACAGGCGAAGTTCTAAAGGTAATCCGTGGTCTTGCGGAAAAGAAGACAACAATGATAATCGTAACTCACGAGATGTCATTTGCCAGAGATGTTTCAGACAAGGTAATCTTCATGGATGATGGCTTTATCGTAGAGCAGGGCACTCCACAGGAAGTCATTGATAATCCAAAGGAAGAAAGAACCAAACAGTTTATAAATGGAATAAGGTTGTAAAGAAAAGAGTAGCATATAAATGTAATAAAGTTATTTAAGAAAACCAGAGAATATAAATTCACTGGTTTTTTATTTTTTTAGGGGTTATTTGTTTGTAAGAAAATGCCGATATATTTTACGATTGAACAAAACCCTTTAATGGGCTACTATTAATATATAAGCCGAATAGTGATTTTTTCTTGAGGCGTGAGGGGCGGATAGTAAAATATGTCATTGGATAATAATAAAAAAACAAGTAGTTCATTTCGATTCAAGTATATGTACAGAGTTTTGTGCGTTGGTATGATAGAAGCCATATGCACAATGCTTTTTACTATAATATGGCTTGACTTTGTAATCGAGAATAACCAGACGGGGCATCTTACAGGGCTTGGAAATATACTAATGTCAGTGGGAGTGTACTTCGGACTTTTGACGTTTTGTATGTATGAGTTTAAAGGCTATAAGATCGGTGTAAACAGGAAGATGAATGTTATCTCTTCTCAGATAGCAGCTATATGTATGACGGGTATTTTTGAGGTATTTATCTCAATGGCAGTTACAGGAGAATTTAGATTCTTTTCTGCTTTCTTATGGCGATATGCACTTATGTGCCTTGTAGAATCGGGACTGGCTTTCATTTTTGGTGTACTTTTAACTAATCTTTATCGAAAAATTTTCCCACCACTTCGTGTAGTTGAGTTATATCAAAATGGTAGTAAACTTCTTATGAATAAGATGAATACCAGACCTGATAAATACAATGTTTGTGAAGCAATCTGCATTACAAAGGATTTATCTAATATTCGTGATGAGATTAAAAAATACGATGCGGTTCTTATAAATGATCTTGATAGTGAAATTAAGAATGACATAATAAAAATTTGTTATGATATTGATAAGAGAATCTATTATGTTCCTAAGATTTCAGATATTATAATGAAATCATCTGAAAGTCTGAATTTATTTGATACTCCTCTTCAGTTTTCCAGAAATATAGGCCTTTCATTTAGACAGCGTATATTTAAAAGATTCATGGATGTTATTATTTCAACTATTGGTTTAATAGTCGGTTCTCCAATATTCTTAATAGTAGCAATTGCTATTAAGCTAGAGGATGGAGGCCCTGTTTTTTACAGACAGGATAGATGTACCTACAATGGCAAAATCTTTAGTATAATAAAATTCAGAAGTATGAAAGTCGATACTGATAAGACTGATAAATTCAGGCCCGTTGGAGAAAATGATGATCGTATAACAGGGGTTGGAAGATTTATAAGACCACATAGAATTGATGAACTTCCTCAGCTTATAAATATTTTAAAGGGTGAAATGAGTGTTGTTGGACCAAGACCTGAAGTTCTTAGAAATGTAAAGAAATACAGTAAGGATATTAGTGAATTTACATTTAGAACCAAGATTAAAGCAGGGCTAACAGGATATGCACAGGTTTATGGAAAGTATAATACAAGTCCTCTAGATAAGCTTAAAATGGATCTTATGTATATAACTAATTATTCAATTCTTCTTGATATACAGATATTATTTGAAACTGTCAAGGTTGTATTTAAGATAGAAAGCACAGAAGCATTCAGCGAAGAAAAACAGAATGAACTTATTTCATTTGAAGAATTATCAGATAAATACATGTAAAAATAAAGAAAAGCGGAAGCCGTTTTTATATGGCTTCCGCTTATTTTTATCCCATCACAACTTCTACATTGACTTCCTTCTTGGAAGAATCATAAGGAATAACTGTTCCGGTTACTTCATTTCCATCAACAATAAGCTTCTTAACGCCCTTTTGAACGTTTGCAGCATTGTTTACAGTGATATTGTATTTAACACCTCTGTACTTTCTTGTAAGAGTAAAATCTCCAAATCCTTCAGGGATACAAGGATCAACTGAAAGACCATTGTGTGTAGGATACACACCAAGTATGTACTGAGATATATTAACAAATGTCCAGGCAGCTGTACCTGTAAGCCAGCTGTTTTTACCCTGGCCAAAGAATTTTGCATCTCTTCCTGCAACCATCTGTGAATATACGTATGGCTCAGTGCAGTGAATTTCGCTTATATCTTCAATGTAAGCAGGACATGTCTTACGATAAATATCAAAGGCTCTGTCGCCATGGCCGAGTACTGTTTCTGCGATAGAAACCCATGGATTATTATGACAGAAAATACCTGCATTTTCTTTGTATCCCGGTGGATAGCTTGATACCTCTCCAAGTTCGAGATGGTATTTTGTATAAGCTGGCTGCAGGATCATAACACCATATTTTGTATCGAGTCTTTCTTCTACAGATTTAAGAGCTTTTTCTGCAAGGCCCTCTTTTACACCGATTCCTGCAAGTACGCAGAATCCCTGTGGCTCAATGTATATCTGACCTTCTTCGCATTCTTTTGAACCAACCTTGTTTGAATTGGCATCGTATGCTCTTACAAACCATTCTCCATCCCAGCCTGCAGTTGTGACTGCTTTATACATCTTCTCAACTTCAGCGCGGGCTCTTGCAGCTTCTTCTTTGTCATCAAGAATTTCACAAAGCTGTGCATATTCTTCACCGTATTTAACAAACATTCCGGCAATAAATACTGATTCAGCAACAGGGCCTTCACTTGGGCCAAAGGTCTGGAAGGACTCACCAGGATGAGCTGAGAAACAGTTAAGATTCAGACAGTCATTCCAGTCAGCACGTCCTATAAGCGGAAGATCATGTGGACCCTTATGATTAACAATATAGTCAAAAGATCTCTTGAGGTGTCCCATAAGAGATGTTGCAACAGACATATCATTATCATATGGAACCATCTCTTTTAAAATGGAAACATCACCGGTCTCTCTGATATATGCACTTGTACCTGCGATAAGCCATAGAGGATCATCGTTAAAACCACTTCCTATATCGGAATTTCCTTTTTTGGTAAGTGGCTGATACTGGTGATAAGCACTTCCATCCTGGAACTGTGTTGAAGCGATATCAATAATTCTTTCTCTTGCACGGTCAGGGATAAGATGTACGAATCCGAGAAGATCCTGACATGAATCTCTAAAGCCCATACCACGTCCAATACCTGATTCATAATATGAAGCAGAACGTGACATGTTGAAAGTGACCATGCACTGGTACTGATTCCAGATATTGACCATTCTGTCAACCTTTTCATTTGAAGAGGAAACATGATATATAGAAAGAAGTTCATTCCAATAGTTCTTTAATTCTAAAAGAGCTTTGTCTACATCTTCGTCTGTTTTGTATTTATCAAGAAGTTCCCAGGCACGTTTCTTGTTTATTACCTGATGGGACTCCCATTTATCATCTTCAGGATTTTCAACATAACCAAGGACAAATATAAATGACTTTGTTTCTCCTGGTTCAAGGGATACATTAAGCTGATG
>JAILEJ010000207.1 GCA_024688095.1 Butyrivibrio sp. | reverse complement strand
TTTTTGTATTAGTAATATAAATGATAAACTAATTATTCAGCTGAAACAATGTAGTAATAAATTGGCTGTCCGCCATATTGGAGTTCTACATCACAGTTTCCAAATTCTGCCTTAACCTTCTGCTGAAGCTTTTTAGCTGTATCTTCATCTATATCTGAACCATAATAAATACTAATAAGTTCAAGTTCATCAGACATAATCTTTTTGATCATTTCAAATGTAACATTTTCAATTTCTGCACCAACAGCTGCTATTCCACTATCAGCAATTCCCATGTAATCACCGGATTTGATTTCAACTCCATCAATTACTGTATCTCTGACAGCATATGTTACTTCACCTGATTTAACCATACCAATAGCCTCAGTCATTGCTTCTGTAACAGATTCGGCATCCATATCAGGTATGAAGTTGATAACAGCAGTTACACCTTGAGGAACATTCTTTGTTGGAATAACTACAACATTTTTATCTTCACAAAGATCTTTTGCCTGATTTGCTGCAAGTATAATATTCTTGTTATTAGGAAGAACATATACTGTATCAGCATTAACTTTGTTAATGGCATTAAGAATATCCTCAGTACTTGGATTCATAGTCTGACCACCTTCAATTACGTAGTCAACACCAAGACTTCTGAATATTTCAGCAAGACCATCACCAGCACAGACAGTTACAAAACCACTATCTTTGTGTGGAGCCTGTTCTTCTGCTTCTTCACCAACCTTTGCAGAACTTCCATCCATAAGAGGAACTACATCACCCTGTCTGTATGTTGGTGTCTGCTCAGCTGCACCATTAACCTCTGCCTTGATTTCAAGCCATCTTCCATCACCTGTTTCATGGAAAAGCTTCTCTCTGTGCTCCATTCTCATATTATCAATTTTCATATTAGAAAGCTGACCATATTTAAGAGCTCTCTGAATAGCAAGACCTGGATCATTTGAGTGAACATGAACCTTACAAATTTCATCATCAGCAACCATAACAATACTGTCACCGATTGACTCTAAAAATGATTTAAAGTCCATCTCCTGTTTTACATTAAGAGGCTTAGTTAGAAGTACAATAAATTCTGTACAGTATCCAAATTTAATATCAGCTTCCTGAGCATGTTTTGGCTGCATTTTAGCAGCAACAGGAGTTGCAGAAGACTCATTTATAGTAAGATCAATTTCTTTGCCTAAAAATCCGTCATACGCACCTTTAAGAACCTGTACAAGTCCCTGACCACCTGAATCTACTACACCTGCCTCTTTTAATACAGGAAGCATATCAGGTGTCTTAGATAAAACTTCATCTGCATATTTGATGGTTTCATCAAAGAACTTATCAAGATCTGTTACACCTTCATTTGCAAGTTCTGTAGCCTTCTGACTTGCGCCTTTTGCAACTGTAAGAATTGTACCTTCCTTTGGCTTCATAACAGCCTTGTATGCAGTTTCAACAGCCTTTTCAAATGCGCTTGCAAGAATCTTTGTGTCTAATTCTTCATAATCTCTGATTCCTTTTGTAAATCCTCTAAGAAGCTGAGAAAGAATAACTCCAGAATTACCTCTTGCACCACGAAGTGAACCTGTTGAAATGCTTTTACATAAAGTCTGCATATCAGCATTTGAACCAAGTGAGCTGACATCTTTTGCTGCAGACATAATTGTCATTGTCATATTTGTGCCTGTATCACCATCTGGAACAGGAAAAACATTAAGTTCGTTAATCCAGTCTTTTTTTGCATCCAGATTTTTAGCACCTGCTAAGAACATTTTTGATACCATCTCAGCATTTAATGTATTGTTACCCAAGGCTTTACTCCTCCATTAATCAATAACTCTTACACCTTCAATGAAGATGTTGATTTTTTCAATTTCGAGTCCGGTAAACTCCTCGATTTTATATTTAACACTATCAACAAGATTTTCAGATACAGCAGAAATACTTACTCCATATGCTACAATAACATGAAAATCAATCTTAAGCTTATGATTTGAGCTAATTGAAACACTGATTCCTCTGGTCATATCATCGAGACCAAGAAGTCTTACAAGACCATCTTTCATATTTACATTGGCCATACCAACTATTCCAATAACTTCCATAGCTACTGAGCCGGCATACTGAGCAATTACTTCATTATCGATGGAAATGTTTCCCATGCTTGTGTTCATTAAAGAAGCTTTCATAATCCACCTCATTCCTGTGCCAAAAGCACCAATTGTTTAAGATTTATTAAAAAATCTTACAATCACAATTATAATAATAATCTTATAAAAAATAAAGCGAAGCGATATATTTCGCTCCGCTTTTTTTCGTCAAAATCAATTATGCTCTTTCAACCTTTTTAGATCTAAGGCAGCTAGTGCAAACATTCATCTTCTTAGTAGCGCCGTTAACCTTAACAGAAACATGCTGAATATTAGCATTCCAAACACGGTTGGATTTTCTATGGGAATGGCTTACGTTGTTACCGAAATGAACGCCTTTGCCACAAATATCACACTTTGCCATTTTGACACCTCCTTATAAGCCATGTTAAACTTCAAAATAATATGCGGCAGTGTTTCGCCGCAACATTGATATACTAACAGATTATCATGATTAATGCAAGTAAAATTTATTAGAATTTAAAAAAAGCGGAAAAATTTTATATTCAGGCCTTTTTACTTATATCATATTGTTTTATTAAATTGTTATATTCAGCGGTTATCATTGTCACCATTTCATGATCACCACCCATATTATCCGGGTGATAAATTTTCAAAAGATCTTTATATCTCTTTTTTAAAGATAAAAGACTTGTAACTCCTTTAAAAAACATTTCACCAGCTGAAGATCTGTCTTCATCTATATACTTCTTCTCTCTTCTAAGACGATCCCATTCTGCGTTGATTTTTTTTCGGTCCTCTTCAAGACCTGCATAACCTTCTTTTAAAATGTTAAGCTTTTGCTCAAAAAGAGCTACATCATGTGAAAGTCTCTTCTGATCTGTTTCAAGTCGAAGTCTTTCCTGACGATGTTTTTCATAAAACTCTTTTTCCTGTTGTGCAAGAAGATGCTCTCTCTCATCCAAAACAGACTCCTGATTCTCAAGTCTGCAGCTTTCTTTGAAAAGCCAGATTTTCATCTCATTTAAAGAATTTGCATCAAGTGAATCAATCGCTTCCTTTACAGCCGTTATCTTTGACTGATTATCATTGTTTTTTACTTCCATAAACTCCCCCGTCTCATGGAACAACACGGTTCACAACCTAAAAACTAACACTTTGAATATGAGAGTAAAAATAATCAGGAGCAAAGTGTATAAACTACTACTACTAAATTTTTATATTATTCCTCTTCCTTATCAGGAAAAGCAATATCTACTGCTTCATCATCTGCCATCATGTCTTTATTCCTGTTAGAAAATTTATCGACAATATCAGGCACTAAATCAAGTACTTTTGTAACAGCATCCTGATTTTTTATATTAACAAGCTTTGTAGAACCATTTTTAATTACAAGGACAGCACTTGGAGACATTTTTGCCCCAAAACCTCCGGCACCTGATTCTTTTTTATCCCCAGTACCAGAACCGGCTCCAACTCCAAATGATACATCAACAAGTGGAAGTATAATCGTGTCCCCAACTTTAGTGGCTTCTCCGACTACAGTTTTAGATGAAAGCATTCCATTCATACCCTTCATCAGAGATTCCATAACAACACCAAAATTACTTTCAGCCATAAGTTTCCTTTCTGCCTATATATAGACTAAATAAGCAAATTAACTTTTTAAAATTTTTTTGAAACGTTTAATAACTTTTTTCACATCTTTATTGAAATAACATACAGCAACAGAATATAAAATACCAAAAATGGTAACTTTCCCCTTTATTCTGACTGTTCCTTCGACTATTTTCCTGTCAAAGTATGGATTTAAATTTACTTTATCTCCAATCCATGGATAAAGCATCCCATAATAAGCCATAATATCTGCAGTACTGGCAGGATCATCAAGCCCATAACTTATACTAATATCAATTTTACGTGGTAAAATAATCTTTAAAAGCTTTTTAATATGCTTCTTTACCAGTGCATAAGCCCTTTTAAATATAGGATTTTCTATAGTATTTTTAACTAAAGTTATCTTATCATAAATACTAGATATTGTACACTTGATTTTAATTAACACCTTCTGTGGTATTTTAATAACTTCAATTATCTTATAAATTATTTCACATATCTTATCAATAAAGCCTTCTAAATCAGCATCATCTGTATCATCATCATCTTCATCGAATGATGGCTCATTATTTTCATCATCTTCAATAGCAGATTCAATGTTTTCATTTTCCTTATCATTGATTGAATCCTCTGATTCAGACATATCCATTTCTTCTGAAGAAATATTATCTGCTTCAAAGTTAATTTCTTCTGTTTTAGTTTTATTTTCAGATATATTATTAGCAGAATCTGAATTATCAGTTATGTTTTCAGAAGTCTCATTAGCTTCTTTTTCAAGTTTTTCTGCAAGCTTTAATGCCTCATCTTTATCTGATTCCGAAGCTTTCCTTTCTTCTTCATTATATGAAGATGGCTCAACTTTTTTCCTGGGAAATATTTCAAAACACATTATACGAATTTTAAATATAAAATTCTCTGGATATTCAATTCCACCATTAATAAAATGAAAAAGCCAACTAAATTTAAAAAATCCACTAATATCCTTATAATTTTTTCCGCTGATATCAGAAATTTCAGGAATATCGACATCAAGCCTGTATCTGATTGGAACAAATAAAACTAATACAAGTAAAAAAATTATCAGTCCAATCAAAACAAGTAGAATTATACCTATTATTTTTAAAATAGTTAGTATTGTTCCCAGCATAATTTATGAATTTCCTTCAAGATAGTCCAAAAGTCGTCCATCCATACCTGACGCAGACGCTTCTGAACTGATTTTTATAATAATATCAATAGCCTCATCATAACTTCCTGCTATTCCGTAAACAAAAACAGGATGATTCCTGAAATAAGATTGTTTCAGATACGCACAATGTATAATTTCAAGCTGATTACCAGGTGTTTCAGATTTAGTAATTACATATACCAAAAACTGACCGGCCCCATGTGTAAGCTTCCATTTAACCTTGGATGGATGCTTTATTGAATCACCTATATATAAGTTTTTGTAAAAAATACAATATGCACGTTTAAACATAATTAAACACCCTTGGTTAGTTTTCTAAGTAAGCATCAAATAATCTTTTAGCAAGAGGAACAGCATATTCACCGCCAGAACCTGCATTTTCAATTATTATTGTAACACATATTTGAGGATCCTCAGCAGGTGCAAATCCGGTAAACCAAGCATGTGAATCGGAACTTGATTCTTTAAACTCGGCTGAACCCGTTTTTCCCGCAGCAGTATAAGATAATCCTTTTAATCTGCTGGCCGTACCTGTTTCTACAACGCCCTTCATCATTTCTGTCAGAATTGAAGCCTCTTCAGAAGACATTAGCTTCTTGTATTCTGTAGGAGAATATGATTCAACAACTTTTCCATCTGCACTTTCAATGTCATTTATAACAGAAGGCTTCATAAGTGTTCCACCATTTGCTATGGCACAGGTTATCATATTAAGATGCATTGGTGTCATAGATGTTGTTCCCTGTCCTATTGCAAGCTGCATCATATCGCTTGTTGACATACTTTCATTACATGTCGCAGAACTCTTTGAATAATTTAGCTCCAAAGGAAGTTCATCATTAAACATAAGGTCTGAAAGTGTATCTCCAAATGAACTTCTATCAAGAGATAGCCCTATATTTGCAAATGAAGAATTACATGATTTTGCAAATGATGAAAAAAAGTCAAGCGTTCCATGGTTTTCACCATGATAACATTTAATAGTATCCGTTCCTGAAGTAAAGCTTCCTGTACAATTAAAGCTGTAATTATTATAAGATGATGGATTCTCTCTTATATATTCCAGAGAAGTCATAATTTTAAAAGTAGAACCAGGTGGATATAATCCCTGAGTTGCTCTGTTTAAAAGCTCTGTACCGTCTGAATTTATAAGACTATCCCATTCTTTTTCGATATTATTTGGATCAAAACCTGGTTTTGAAACCATTGCGAGTATTTTTCCTGTTTTAGGTTCAGAAACAATAACAGCTCCTTTATAAGCAGAAAGTTGATTATAAGCAATCTGCTGAAGATTCACATCAAGTGAGGTATATACACTATCTCCTGGAAACTTTGTACCGCTTTCCTGAGCTTCCACTTTTTTGGATAAATCTATACTTGTATTTATAAGATAATAATTTGCCAGCGATTCAATACCTGCTTTACCATTAGTTGAATATCCAACAATATGTGAAAAAAGATCTCCAAAAGGATAATTTCTACTTTCGTTTCCTTCACTGTCAGTAGTTGTTTCTGCAAGAACCTGACCATCAGATGAATAAATAGAGCCTCTTGAATTTTGTGCCAGCAAAATAGCCTGTCTTGTATTATGAGAATTGTTGACAAGATCCTGCTTATTATTATATGAATACCAGCATATATATGAAATAAGGCAAATAAATACTGCACTAAAAAACACAGAAATTATTATAATTGGATATGGTTTGTCAGAAAATTTCTCTTTATTATTATCATTCCTGTCTGTATGCTTCGTAGTTTTCTTCATATTCCTGTCTTTCTTTCTTACGCTTTAGATAATCTTTATAACTCTCTTCATATCGAATAACCGTAATTCCTTCAAACATAGACATAAGAAGTACAGTTGTAAGTACTGATGTTCCACCGTAACTAACAAAAGGTAGTGTTACTCCGGTAAGCGGAATAAATTTAGTACCCCCACCTATTGTTAAGAATACCTGGAATATATAGGTAACAGCTATTCCTACACCGATAAGCTGATAAAATCTATCCTTTAATCTATATGCTTCATACATCATCATTATAAAAGTACTAAGACAAATAACGATCATAATACAGGCGAATATAATACCAAATTCTTCTGCAATAGCTGAAAAGATAAAATCGGCTTCTACATAAGGAATTGATTCGGGACTTCCGCCAAACAATCCAAGTCCAAACCATCCTCCACTGCTTATACCAAATAAAGACTGAGAAATCTGATAACCACCGCTTTCTACCTGACTAAATGGATCAAGCCATGCTGACACTCTTACCTGAATATGTGTAAATAATTTATATGCCACAATTGAAGCGAAACATCCAAGTAAAATTCCACTTCCAAGATAAACAAAATTTTTGGTTGCAACAAACAGCATAAATAAATAAACCACAAAGAAAATAAGGGCACTTCCCAAATCTTTTGATAAAACAAGTATTATAACGTGCGCAGCTGCAAGAGCTGATGTTGTCATTACGTGCACTATATCTGTCGATTTATATAATGATGCAGCAACAAATAATATAAACAGTATTTTTACAGGTTCGGAAGGCTGAAATGTAACACCAAGAAATGTATAAGAAATCTTTGATCCATTTGTGGCACTTCCAAGTAATAAAACTATTCCAATTGCAACGAGTCCAAGGATGGCATATACAATAGAATAATCTCGTAATTTTTTAAATTTAAATATTATATCAGGAACAAAAAAACCTATGATTATAGAACCGGATGCAATAATAAACTGCCTTACTGATTTAGAAAATGAAAGTCTTGTAATCATAATAAAGCCAATCATAAGCAACATACACATGTTATTAATGATAAGCCTGTTGCCATCAGGATAAATCATATGATACAACACTATGGCAGCAAATATTATTACAACTATTACTGAAAAGAAAAAAAGATAATTTATATCCTTTACTTTTGCTTCAATTTGAATAAAACAGGCAGTAAATAACAGGAACATAAAAATGTCCTGAAATATATATAGTATCTGCCGTCTTTTTTCCCCTTTGAATTTAAACGTAAATAATCCAAGTACGGTATAAGCACCAAGCAGGAACGTTATGACGTACCTGGATATCTCTGTAATATATAATTCCATTAAACTTTTCTACCACTCCACATAATTAATCAGCAGCCTGTTTAAAATGCCCCGTTGTATATTCATACTCAGGACTGCTTTCATTTTTTTTATTAAAACATTCCAGAAAATAATTATAAACCTTGAGAACTTCAAATGCACTTTCTGTTGTAAAATCGATTCTGTAATAATCACAATCATTATCAGAAATAAGCTTATTTAAGCCTTTGTGCTGAGAATTCGGAACTGAATTCCAAATAATATTGTAGCAATATCTGCATTCTGCTGAAACAGAAAAATTAGCTTTTTTTCTATCGTTTATACTTACAAGTTCGCTATAAAGCATACTTCTTTTCCCTGTGCATACATCTAGATTTCTCTTTACACATCCGGCTGTGATCATCATTGGAACTTTTCCATAAATACAAGCTGAGGTTTCCCCATTAAAACCTGATTCTACAGATTTATTAAATAATTCCCTGCATTCATATCTGGTCAGTTCATAAGGATAACAAAAACCAGACAGGCTGACATTTAAATTTTTAAAATTTAAATGAGCAAGCATATCAAGGGATTCATGATTCCATACATAGACACCGTAATCAAGTACTATATCCCCATTAAAACCTTTATCAAGAAAATAGCCAAGTTCTTCCATATTTCTTACAAGAACACCTGTAAAACCATTAGTTACTGCAGTCTGTCTTACATATTCAAGGTCATTTATCATGTTTATTTCAATCTTGCCGTATTCTTCTCTTGCTATATAAGGAAGCGCAACATAAAATTGTGTATTTGGAAAGTTCTCTATAAAATCAGTTCTATTGTTCAAGAGAGCTTCTAAATATAAAATTATATCCAGATATATTCTTGAAGGTTTATTATGTAATGTTGTTAATGCAATAAGCTGATCCCAGGTTTTTACATGTACATGAATTTTACCATTATATCCGTTATCCCGAATTGTCTTTATCTCTTTTTGGACAAATATACTTTCAGGATAATCCTCGTAACTTATATCCTTATTCTCAAATCCATTATTTTCTATTATTCTCTCTGACATTTGAGATGCCAAAGTTCTTCTAAGTTCATTTAATTGTTTGACAGGAACAAAAACATTATCTCCAATATCAGCTTTTAATTCTTTAAGTTCAAAATATGTGTCCCCAAATTTTGATAATGATTTATAGAAATCATCGTAAGTCATAGCGACTTTTCTGGCTTCACTAACTTCATCACCAAAGACTTGTAATGCTATATTATTACATCTGCCTGTAAGCTTTAAAAGTTCCCCTTCTCTTGCAACAACATCAAGCGAAATTGAAATTTTCGAAGGACCATTTAAATATTTTTCACTGATATTTTTAACAAGATTTTCATCAACACCATTATATCCAGGTTTTACAAGGGTTATCATCTCTTTGCCGTTATGTTTGTTCATGTAACCTTCGCTAATATCAGTTCTAAGATATAGAGATTTTAATTTATTTCTGTCTTTATCACTTACAACGTAGCCATCAGGACCTTTCTTCATAAAAAGATCAATGTATTTTCTATATAT
>JAILEJ010000202.1 GCA_024688095.1 Butyrivibrio sp. | reverse complement strand
AATTTTATGTCCATTGCTGTTATGGATACTATCATTTGAAGCTGATAAAGAATTTAAACACATTAAATTGGCAGCTGCTTTTTCAACCGAAGCAATGGTTGTAATGATTATTTCTACAAATTTGTTACTAGCATTCTTATTTAATAGATATTATATAAATATTATTGCAACCTTAATCATTTTCAGTTTGAGAATTTATAGGATTAAACGATTAGAGAAAAAAATTGAGAATGGTACTTACGGTTATAATTTAGATGGGAAAGTTAATACATCTATTATCTTGCTGGCAAGTTTTATTGGTGCAAGAATGGGTATGGCGGCACGAGTATCTGATAATCCTGCGATAAGAAGCGCGTATTATTTACTTATAATTTCTATTCTATTAGATGTTATTATGGCGTTGTTCTCGGTAGATTCTGTTGTAGCATTAAGACTAAAAATAAGAAAAAACAATAAAGAGGTGTAAAAATGTCAGAACTAAAATTTAGTGATGAATATATTACAGAATGTGCGACTAAAATTAAAGATAACTGCGACTTGTTGCAGAATGGCGAAGGTGGGATTAATTCCTATATACGCACTATGGCTAATATAGCTCAAAATGCTGTTATTAAGGGGGATGAGCATGAAGCATTATTAATGTTTATTAGTAATGCATGCTTATTACAAAGAACAATAGAAGCAACAGGAGCAACAGCCGGGGTGTCAAAGGTAATTAGTGAAGCGTCAGTTCAACCTAACGATTCAGCTGAAGGCATGTTAGGTGAAGCTGGTGAAAATATTAAAACCTATTTAGAGGATTTTATAACAAATGTAGATTATGCAGATGAATTTTTATTTTAAGGAGAATACAAAATGAGTAGTGAAACTCAGTTTGATCTAGAGGCACTTCAGGGATATGTTGATACATTAACAGGATATAAAAGTGTTTGGGAAGGAACCACATTAGAGCGTATAGATCAGGGCGAAAATATTGGAGATACTATTGATAAGATATATGAAATAGACGATGTGCTTGATCAGATTCAGCAGTCGTATATTACACTGTTAGAAACAACAATTACATATTTTACAAATCGTATTGCTACATTAACTGAAAATGAATCCAATGCTACAGATGCTGTTAATGAGACGGCTACATCTGGTGGAACTAATGGTACTAAGGGCAATTCTGAAGGAACAGATAATGGCAGTGGAGAATCATCTGGAGATGGTGATAATTAACACGCAATAAATATAGGAGTGTATCATGACAAAAGGAGAATTATACGCAGCCATAAATTCAGAAAGAAATAAAATTACTGAATTAAATAATAGAATAGTTGTGCTTAAAAATGAAAAGACGGAGCTAACTGATACAAAAACAAAGCTTGAATCACTAGCTACTAAATTTGAAGAGAATAAAAATCACAGTGTTAGTCAATTGGCTGAGACTGGATTTATGACAGGAAAAAAGAGCAAAGTTGTTGATCGATTCTTTGCCGGGATGACTGACAAATTGACAGGTGTAGATTATACATCAAAAGTTTCAGGTCTTGAAACAGCTATATCTACAGTCTTAGCTGAGATTAATAAAAAACAAACTGAAATAGATAGTTGTTATAAACAAATTGAGCAGTGTAATGCTAATATTGCTTCTTATGAGGCACAGATTCGAGCGATTGAGGAAGCGGAGAGAAGAGCTGCTGAAGAAGCAGCTAGAGCCGCAGCCGCTGCTAAAGCTGTTTCCAAATAACATTATTATGAAGTAATCCGCTTCAGCGGTTTACAAAATAAAAATGACCATACAGAAAGGAGAGTTAATAGTTATGGCAATCAATAAAGTTGATTATGAGGTACTTGACACAGGCGTTACTACTTATGGTAGAAATGCAGAGACACTTGATGAGGTAATTAACGATCTTGTAAACATGAATGGCCAGCTTCAGGATGGTTGGACAAATGATACAGCAGATGCCTTCATCGAGAGATTTAATGATGAGTACAAGCCAGCACTTGAAAATGCACGTGATGCAATTCAGTCTATTTCTGAGTATATTTCTAAATATGTTCAGAACAGACAGGATGATGATGCTCAGGCTGCTGCAGCAATCAGATCATAAACATTTCATCAAAGCCGGCAGATTTAAACTGCCGGCTTTATTAGAAAAATATTCTTGCCAATCACAATCATAATTATTACATATGACAACATTTGTGCCTGACCACATTAAAAAAAAATTACAGCGTAATAAAATGTAATGTGGTCAGGCACAAATGTCTATACTGATACATATGGGTTAACAAAATGTGCTTTTTCATAAATAAGGAGGACTTATGGGAATAATAAATATAATTGGAATTGGTGTGGTCATTTTGGCTGCAACAAATATATCTACTAGAGTACGAAAACATAGTATGGCGGTGGATGGGAAGACTTATTCCATGGCTAAATATTCTGTTGTATGTGTAATTACTGCTGTGGTATTTAGTTTGATTTATGCCATGATTATGATGAATGCTAATAACGGAAGTAAATTGATACATTACACTTCAGCATCTTTTATTATTTTGTTATATTGCATTTCATTTTTGTTGGCAAAAAAGAAAATAGTATTTGAAGATAAGTATCTTGTTATAGAATCTATTTTTGGGAATAATCGAATCGAGTATACAGATATTATCAAATGCACTTTTAAGGAAAATAGATATTTATATATTCAAACAGCTACTCATACCACAAAAGTTACAGATGTATTTCCAACAGATGAGTTTGCACGATTATTAAAGAAAAAGAATGTCAAGATAGATAGAGAATCAAGTCTTAAAAGCTTTGATGTATATTATCCTCTGGATGGTAAAATCGTCTTATTGATACTTTATTATGGAAGCGGTATAGCCTGCTTCGCGGGAACGATTTATCTTATAGATAATTCTTTGATAAATATTTGGGCTATATTGTTTTTAGTACTTGTTGGACTAATAAGTATATTAAAAGGCATTGACTTTCAAATAAAAAAAATAAGGATAGAAGGAGATAGAATTATATCGAAATCATTATTAAAAACAAAGAATATCTCCTTTTATGATGTAAATTGTGTAACTAGAACAACTGATGAAAAAGGTTATGAAATATTAACACTATATAATTGTGATAATAAAAAAATAATTGAGGTTGGAAAATATTTAATTAACTTTGAAAGATTTGAGCAAGTATTAAAGAGTAGAAATATAAAGATAAAATAATATGTTAAGTCAAATAGTATTGGTAGGAGCAGCTTCTCTTACAGCAAGTTTTGTCGTCGCAAGATTGAATGCTAGCTCAATGAAAGTTGGAGATAATACATATTCGCTAAAAAAATATTCATATATTGTGTTAGCTGTTGCAATAGTATTAGCAATATTTGATATATGTTTAATTGTGTTGCCAAGTAATGCAACTACAGTTGTGAAATTAGTTATAGCAGTATTGATGATTATGATATATATGTTTGCGGTAGCTATATCTAGATGTCAATTATCTCTTCTTGATGATGAGATTAAGATTAAAGGATTATGGAAAAAACAAATAATCAAATACGCTGACATAAAAAGATGTGTGTATATGGATAATGGCTCTATAAATCTTTTTACATATGAAGGTAAATATAGTATCTCTGACATTTATCCTACTGCCGATGTAATTAAGTTTTTAAAGGAAAAGCATGTTGCAATAGGAACACAGTCTGATGATAATTCGTTTGATATGTATATGGATAGAACTGTAAAAATAGTTTTAATTGTGAGGATTAAATATGATTACAGCGGAACAAATTATAGAAATAGTTGTAGTTATAGCTGCTATTAGGTTCTCGAGATATTTGTTTAATAAGTTTTCAAAAAAGAAAACTGAGGATGGCATAACATTAAAATAGCTCACTCCACCGACACCAACAAACTTTCCCTTATCGAATACTAAATATGCTGTATGTGTTCCATTGGCAAGCGCTGCACACTCCATCTCTACAACAGAGCATCCTTCCTCCAGACGATATTTGACCATATCTTTGGTCTCTCTGAAAAAACCATCTGTAGTCCATGTCGTACAGGTAACAAACGGAAGATCATGAGCTATAAAACATCTTTCTATTACAGCAATTGGTTCTTCATCCAATTCAATATATCTCGACGCTGTAAGATAATGATAAGAAGTCCCTTCATCTCTTAGCGCTTTCACCGGTACAATAAAAGCGTTCTCCGGTATTTGGGCAAGCACGCCACATGACCCGACCGCTATCACTTTTCTGCAACCGCAGAAAACTAATGAATCAATAATCTGAGCTGCTGCAGGTGCTCCAATTGTTGATTGCACAAGGCATATATCATCATCTTTTTCATGTAGGACATATATCTTTATATTGTGCGAAACAGTGATAAGTTCCTCTACAACTTCAGCATTATTGTCTTTGGCATATTTGTGCACTACGTCCCCAAGAAATGTAAAAAGACATTTTTCCGGTAATTGAATACCATCTAAATCATGATCAGG
>JAILEJ010000169.1 GCA_024688095.1 Butyrivibrio sp. | reverse complement strand
CAGGAATATTTTTCCAATGAACTGAAAAAAAGAGCTGGATTTGGAAAAAAAGGTGAAAAAGGTTTTGATGGAATAATCACAGGACTTCAGATGCAGATGTATTTATGCATGAGGGATTTTCGTCAGAAAACCAACAAAAAGGGTGAAAAGTATGGCTGGCCAGTAGCAGTCTATGCAACACCGGAGCATCTGTGGGGATATGATTATGTGACATCTGCTTACCGGGAAACTCCGGATGAATCAGCAAAGCGAATTGCTAAACATATCACAGACGTATATCCAATCGCTAATGCAGAACAGATAAAAAATGTAATTGGACTAAGGCCCGGAGAGCGTAAGGAGACTATAAGGAAAGCAAAAAAGTAGATTACGTAAATATTTTTGATATATGATGAGAATCAGTATTGAAGTAGCGGAATATTGTTTGTCAAAAATGAGGTGATCACATGCCATTTCAGATTATCAGAAATGATATTACAAAAGTAAAAGCAGATGCCATTGTAAATACAGCTAATCCAGATGTTGCAATTGGTAGTGGCGTTGATTCTGCCATATATAAAGCAGCAGGGGAGACGGAACTTTTGGCGGAGCGTCAGAAGATAGGATATCTTGAACCTGGAGAAGTTGGGATAACTCCAGCTTTTAATATGGATGCAAAATATATCATCCATGCCAGCGGTCCCTGGTGGGAAGGTGGAGGTAAGGGCGAAGCTAAGCTCTTAAGTCAATGCTATGATAAGTCACTGCAGCTGGCGGCAGAGCATAAATGCAAGTCTATAGCTTTTCCACTTCTTGCTACAGGCACTTATGGATTTCCCAAAAAGCTTGGTATAGAGATAGCTGTTAGCTCTTTTACCAGATTCCTGGAAGAACACGACATGGAGATTTTCCTTGTAGTGTTTGGACAGAAATCTGTTAAGATTTCCGGTGAGCTGGGGGAGAAAGTTGCGAGCTTTATTGATGATGAGTATGTGGCTGAAGCTTTGTCTGAGGAATACCATTATGAAGGTCTTTCTGAAGAGAGATTAGATTCTGTTGATCATACGAGTGCATTTCTTACATCCTCAGTCATAGTGGGTGCGGCTCCAATGGAAAAGGAGCCAGTAAGAAAGGCAGCAAAGAAGGCTGGCACATTGGATGATGTTATAAAGGGTATTTACAAGGATTCTTTTGAAAAGCATCTTCAGAAACTCATCAACAAAAAGGGTTTTAAGAATTCTGAGGTGTATGCAGCAGCAAATATTTCCAAGCAGTATTTTTCAAAACTTCTCAAAGGGCAGGTTAAGCCTTCGAAGGAAAAAGTGCTGGCATTAGCGGTAGGATTGCAGCTTAATATGGATGAGACTGTGGATTTTCTTAAACTTGCTGGCTATGCGCTGTCGCCTATTTCCCAGACAGATGCTGTGGTGGAGTATTTCATCGAGAATAAGGACTACAACGTACTAAAAATAGATATAGTGCTGTTTGATTACGGTCTTGATCCGCTATCAAATGGATGAATTGGTGTGCGCAAGCTCATTTTTGCTCACAAAAAATCATAATTTTATGAGGTCAACTTCCGGTTGACCTTTTTCCTTTTCCAATAAAGTAATATTACCTTACAAACAAAAACAGCCATACTTCATATCAGCAGATACAAGCACTCGCGCGAGCTTTGTACAGACTGGTAGCGGCTGGCAGATAAAAAGAAGTTGAGACTGCAAGTTATTGCAGTAGAAAGGTAAGGTAATAGATATGGCAAAGGGTTATACAGAAATTGTTTATATTTTGGATAGATCAGGTTCTATGGGCGGACTCGAATCAGATACGATTGGCGGGTTCAATTCAATGATGGAGCAGCAGAAAAAGGCCGGAGAGAAGGCAATTGTTTCTACAGTTCTTTTTGATGATGTTTGCGAGGTAATACATGACAGAGTTCCAATTGAAAAGATTGAAAAAATGTCTGACAAGCAATATTACGTAAGGGGCTGTACAGCACTTCTTGATGCAGTAGGAGGTGCGATTCATCATATCGGTAATGTCCACAAATATGCAAGGGAAGAGGACAGACCAGAGAAAACTATCGTTGTCATTACTACAGACGGTCTGGAAAATGCCAGCTGCAAGTACTCCCGTGACAAGATTGAAAAGATGGTTAAGCGTCAGCAAAAGAAATATGGCTGGGAATTCATTTTCATAGGTGCCAATATTGATGCTTATGAAGAAGCTCAGAAGTATGGTATACGCAGGGACAGAACTGTTAATTATGTTTGTGATGGAATTGGAACAGCAAATGTATATGCCGGAGTAACAAAAGCAGTTTGTTCAGTAATGAGGGCTGAGACTTCTGCTGAAATGGAAGAGTGCCTTAATTGCAGCGATTGGGATGAAGAGATAAATGCAGATTTTCAGAGACGAGGAAATGACAGAAAGGCAAGGAGGTAATTGCGATGGCAGTAAAAGGAGCAGTGTTGGGAGATATCCTGGGTTCTCAGTATGAATTTGACAGACCAAAGAATCTTGATTGGATTAATGTGCCACTTATTAATGATTCCAAAATAGGATTTACAGATGATTCAGTAATGACTCTTGCGATTAAAAAAGCTCTTGTTGAAGGATCTGACCTTGTAACAACAATGGTCAACGTGGGTAGGAAATATCCGTTCTGTGGTTTTGGAGGAAATTTCTACTACTGGATAAATGGCGATGATCATAAGCCCTATAATAGCTGGGGCAATGGCTCTGCTATGAGAACATCATATATTGGTGAAGCCTTCGATGATTACGATGAGATGCAGAAAGTAGCAGCTGATGTGGCAGCAGTATCTCACAATCATCCTGAAGGAATAAAAGGTGCTGTTGTAACGTCCACATGCATATGGATGGCCAGATATGGTAAGAGCAGGCAGGAAATCTACGATTATGTGCTTAAGCAATATCCCGCATCTGATTATGAGTACAGCATTGCCTACAGCCTCGATGAGATCAGACCTCGCTATAAGTGGAATGAAAGCTGCAAGGGCTCAGTGCCAGCAGCTATGAGATGCTTCTACGAAAGTACTGATTATGAATCATTCATCAGAAATGTATATAGCCTTGAGTGCGACAGTGATACATTTGGAGCTATTGCTGGTGGTGTTGCAGAAGAGTTCTATAAAGGATTCGGAAGTGTGGATGCTGAGGGAATATTGAGAGAGTATCTGGATGGTTATTTGATGGATATTATAACTAAATAAAGATCTGACCCCATCAGGCAGAAATTTTATTTCTGCCTGATGTTTTTGATATATAAAGGTTATCATCTGCATTTTTGATGACATCACGAATCTGGAGCCCATTTTTGTAGGTTGAGGCTCCGGCTGAAATTGTGCAATGAATCTGTTTTTTATCATCAAGTACAAAGGTGTGCTTGGCGATAAGTTCTCTTTTGGATTCAAGGATTTTAAGGAAGTCACTATATTTAACTTTATGGCTTGTTATTATCAAAAACTCTTCGCCGCCCCATCTTCCAACTTCTATATCTTTACTAAGTCCATCAGAAAGGAGTGCTGATATTTCTCTAAGAACCACGTCGCCGTTATTGTGACCATAGGTGTCGTTTACATTTTTAAAATGATCTATATCTAACATTGCCAGAGAATATCCTGTATCATCATGACAATATTTTTCTTCTTCAACTAATAACTCATTTAGGTAATATCTGTTTCCAAGTCCTGTAAGTGCATCAAAGTCAGCCTTGTTATAAAGTTCAGAATATTTAAATTCCATCTGTTTTGTATATATCCTTGTAAATGCTCCAAGGGCAGATAATGTCAGGCTTGTATTGATGACTATAAAGAAGGTCGTCCACCCCTTTGATGGATAATTAGTATAAGGAAAGTCTAAAAAGCTACTTATAAGATAAATGCTTATAAATGCGACAAAGCCCATTGATAAAATTAGTCTG